>JAGUYX010000251.1 GCA_020061145.1 Anaerolineales bacterium
AGAGGCATATTCCTGGATAGAGAAAGAAACCGCCGAAGCCAGCCTTATCCTGGGTGCACCGGAAACAGGATTGAGGATTCCAGCTTATACAGGGAGACGGGTGTTTTACGGGCACCCGTTCGAAACTGTTGATGCAACGGAAAACAAGAGGATGGTGGAGAATATTTATCTGCAGCTCCTGGAAGACGAGATGAATGGAATTCCCCGGGAAGCAGATTACTTATTTATGGGACCTCGGGAAGTGGAATTGATGGGTCGCTCTGCTCAACCAGATCTGCCCATCGCTTTTTCGAATTCTTTGGTCACCATTTATCAACTACACACCATTGAGGCTGATAACGAATAAATGGATACCGCCAATCTCGCTATTCCAGGGCATAAACAAACCGGATAAGCTGAGGTAAAGAATCTTCTGCATGGAAACAACTTCATGAGGAGCGATACCCTGGGTAATAACGCTGCCGAACCGCAAAAATCCCTTGTCTGGCTGGAATTTACCCCGCTTGTCAGCGGAGCCATGGTTATATTTGGCTGGATTTTTCTGACTGGCAAAGCTTTATTCTGGGGGTTGCCGATTCTCCAGTTTGTACCCTGGTGGGCAGAAGCCCTGCATGCAGTCAGGGAAGGATCACTTCCTTTGTGGAATGCCAATGTGGGCATGGGGGCGCCATTACTGGCAAATTACCAATTGGCCTTTTTTTATCCCCCAAACTGGTTATATCTCGTCGGAGGATGGATTGCAGGCACACCGGGCATTGCCTGGATGCAGGCGGTGTTGGTGTTTATTCACTTACTCTGGCTAGGCGCAGGGATGCTCTATTTAGGGCGTGCGCTTGGTTTATCAATATTGGGGAGGATAGTAACCTCCCTGGCTTTCACCTTTTCCGGCTACGTCGTCGCCCGGGGCTGGTTCCTCACCATGACTGCTGCGGTAGCGTGGTTGCCCTGGCTGTGCCTGTTTACTTTCCGGCTGGCGAGAGAGATCAGGATCGGGCAATTGAAACCTGGGGATATTAAAAGCGTGATGAAAGGCAGGAATTTCCGGTCTTTGGTGCTGGTGTTCACCCTGTTACTGCTGGCCGGACACGCCCAGATTGCCTGGTATAGCGGCGTATTCGCCTTTGCGTGGTTCTTGTTTTGGGTCCTTACTGGCGACTTTGCGCGTCATAATGATGTAAATATATCTTTTCCAGACGACTCCCAAGGTTTTTCATTGAAATGGCTCGGAGCGTCTGGTTTCGTAATCTTGGCGGCAGTGCTGGCAGTCGCTCTGGCAGCCATTCAGTTGTTACCAACCGCGGAATACCTGTCTTTATCCCCGCGTGCTACCGCAGCTGATTACGAAACCGCCATGACTTATTCCTTCTGGCCGTGGCGGTTGACTGGGTTTCTGGCGCCAGGATTATTTGGCAGCCCGGCATCAGGCGATTATTGGGGATATGCCAATTACTGGGAAGATGCGATTTATATCGGGGTGCTTCCTTTTTTTCTGGCAATTCTTGCTCTGACTGGATTGCGAAAAGAAAATAAGCAGAGGCGGTTGATCGTTTTTTTATTGGTATCCTTATTCATTTCGTTTCTATTCGCATTCGGAAAAAACACGCCTATATTCCCCTTTCTTTACAAATATGTACCCACATTTTCGCTGTTTAATGGCCCCACGCGCTGGTCGTTGTTAGGAGTTTTTTCATTGAGTTTACTGTCAGGGATCGGCGTGGACTTCTGGAAACCGCCAACCGGTAGAAGGTTGTATTGGAGTCGATTGGGTACCGCCGGCGCCTTTGCAGTATTAATCGGGTCCGGGATAGGTTGGTATGTTCTCCACCGTCAGGTCGAGATCCAGGCAGAACGCTTATCCACGATGGTGTTTTCGATTGCCTTATTTGGTTTCTGGGCGTTAGGGGCAGGAATCCTCAACCTGACTCGCCCTGGCATGAAGAAAGGCAATGAATTCAATGTTATTTGGATGGGTAGCGTTTCCCTGTGGGTTTTGCTCGACCTTATTATCGCGGGTAGGGGACTGAATCCGGCTGCCAGTCTTGCCCTTTATCAACACCCGGTAAACGAGAACCCCCGAATAAAGACGGGACGCATTTATCTGCCCGTGAATGATGAGTATGAATTGAAATTCGAGACATTTTTTACATTTGCATCATTTCATTCAAGCGCGGATTGGCTGGGAGTAAGGGAAGCTTATTTGCCCAACACAAACCTCATCAATTGGCGTACACCCGCAGTGAATAATTTCGATCCTTTGGTGCCGGAGCGATATGGACAGTGGATGGACACACTCTCCAGCCTGCCACCTGATCGTTTGCAACCTTTTCTGAACCTTTCCAATGTATCCGCAGTAGTGAATAAGGATATAACGCAGCCAAAGGGGTTCCGACTGACTCTCCGGCCAGCCCCCGGTCAGCAACGCTGGTATACCTGTGCTGAATATATCCCCGATCGAGATTTCCCTCTGGAGAAGATGATCGAGAACGCTGCCCAACTCGAGTCTGTGTTGTACATCCACGAACCTGAACCTGAGGTGCAGCTTGATTGCATGGTTGGGGAGCGAGCAGAGATTCACTTGCTGGAAGAAAAAACCAACACCCGACTGTTCAACGTATCTACCAGAGGCGCAGGTTGGCTATTATTTCAGGAGAGCTGGTATCCTGGCTGGCGAGTAAAGATCAACGATGTGCCAGCCGAGCTATACCGGGCGCATTACAATTTTATGGCTGTATATCTGCCAGAGGGGGACCATCAGGTTCACTTCTATTTCGAGCCTGATTCCTTCATGTATGGGCTGACGATTACGACCGGAACCGCGATTATTTTGGTAGTAATGCTGTTGAGGTTTACCAGGAAAAATCGGACTTCAAGGGAGCAAGAATGACAACGGTACATGAATTTGGTGAAAAAATCATCAACAATATAGAAAAAGTCATTGTCGGTAAGCACGATACCGTAGAACTGGCTGTCATTGGATTAATGTGCCAGGGTCATCTTCTGATTGAAGATGTGCCAGGGGTGGGAAAAACCATGCTGGCGCGCAGCCTGGCACGATCGCTGGGTTGTACCTTTTCCAGGATCCAATTCACTCCGGATATGCTTCCCAGTGATGTAACCGGTGTGTCGATTTTCAACCAGGTTACCCGAGAATTTGAATTCCGATCCGGACCGGTCATGGCGCAGGTGGTTCTGACGGATGAAATTAATCGTGCTACTCCAAAAACACAGGCAGCTCTCTTAGAAGCCATGGAGGAGAGGCAAATCACCGTCGATGGGGTTACGCATCCCTTACCCCGACCTTTTATTGTGCTCGCTACACAAAATCCCATTGAATACGAAGGTACTTTTCCTTTGCCCGAGGCTCAGCTTGACCGGTTCTTGTTACGCCTGACCCTGGGATATCCGGATTCTTTGCAGGAAATTCAGGTGCTGGAGCAGCAACAATTTCGTCATCCGCTTGAAACTCTGGAACAGGTGGCGACCGTTGAAGAAATCCTCGATGCCCAAGAGCTGGTGAAAGCGATCTTTGTAGCGGATAGCATCAAAAACTATATTGTGGAGCTAAACCGGCGAACCCGCCAGCACCCGGAGGTTTACCTGGGCGCCAGTTTGCGGGGATCATTAACGCTCTATCGTACCGGACAGGCGCTGGCAGCCATGCGCAACCGGGATTACGTCCTGCCGGATGACATTAAATTTCTTGCCAGACCTGCTCTGGCTCACCGGATCATTCTCAATCCATCTGCCCGCCTGAGGGACATATCCGCAGACGAGATCATCGATGATATCGTTGAAAATTTACCGGTGCCAGGTGGAGACTTCCAGGTATGAAGGGTAACAGGCTGAAGGCGTTGATTCATGCGCCAGGGAGGATATTTTTGCGATGACGAACGGCCAGCGAGTCGTTTTAATCCTCCTGGGTTTGTCCCTGCTGGGTGGGGTGACAACCGGAGCGCCTATCTATTATCGCCTGAGTTATGTCTGGATTCTGTTTTATGTTGGCAACTGGATTTGGGCGAAATTTTCGTTGCGTGGTTTGAGGATAAGTCGGACAGCCCGGATGTCGCGCGCACAGTTAGGACAAATCTTTGAAGAACGATTTGATATTTTCAACGGTAGCCGAATCCCGCGTGTCTGGTTGGAGGTGCGAGATGAGTCAAACCTGCCTGGTTCGTTTGCTTCACAGGTGTTTACGCAGATAGGCGGCAGACAGGGGCGAACTTATATCGCCCGCACTCGGCTAGTCCGCCGTGGCGTCTATCCTCTGGGACCAACATCGCTGATTTCCGGTGATCTATTTGGGTTATTCCCGCAAAAATTAACCATTCCGGCCGAAACAGCACTTCTGGTTTTTCCGATGCTGGCTGAGATCCGGGAATTTCCGGGTCCGATCGGCTTGATTTCAGGTGGCGATGCTTTACGCCGGCGAACACCCCAGATTACGCCTAACGCTGCCGGTGTGCGCGAATATGCGCCGGGCGACTCACTTAACCGCATCCATTGGCCGACTACGGCTCGCAAAGATACATTAATGGTGAAAGAATTTGAACTGGACCCCCAGGCGGAGGTATGGATTTTCCTGGATGCGGATCGGAGCTGCTCTTTTTCTCTTCCCTGGCAACCTGAAAGCAGTTTGAAATTTGCCTGGGATCAGATCGGGCGGATTGAACTGCCTCCCTCGACCGAGGAGTATTGCGCCAGTGTTTCGGCTTCCCTGGCGCGTTACTATCTGCGAAGTCGACGCGCGGTTGGGTTGGTCAGCCGGGGAGAAATCCCGGTGTTATTACCTGCTGACCGTGGAGGCCGCCAGTTGATTAAAATCCTGGAAGCTCTGGCTTTATGGCAAGCCGACGGCGATCTACCATTGTTAGGATTGATCGAAGCCCAGGCGCAGAATCTACCGCGGGGAAGCACTGTATTGCTGGTGACCGCCTCCACCAGGGAGGAGATTGCCTTATCGGCCGATTACCTGATTCGGCGGGGACTGCGTCCGGTTGCCGCATTGCTGGATGCTTCCACTTTCGGTGGGCCGGAAGGCACTGATATGCTGGGGGAGCGTTTGCGGATGATCAATGTGCCGGTACGCAAAATTCTCTGTGGAGAAGCCCTCGAAGCCAGCCTTTCCAGCCGCAATTAATTCAGACTTTTCTCAATGGGAGAGAGAAAATGTCAGTATGATACGGGATACCGCGTTCGGCGAAAGCGTCAAGCACCAGGTTGGGGGGTGCAACCAGTTCGTGGGGGTGCGCGCCAGGGGGAATTACCCCGTTGACCTGCAGGATCATCATTATGGAACAATGCCAGCCGGTTAACCTTTCCATGGCTGTAAACCCGGTTTTTTCATCAAAATAATCCATCATCCGAATTTCCACCTGCACCAGATTTCCATCTTTCTGCCCTATGCCCCTGACCAGGATTATTCCCAGGTCTCGCGGGTCGTCGGAGGTTAATTTTGGCTCCAATAGTGTATGGTAAAAACGACGCGGTATGATCGAGACCCCATCCACCCATACCGGTTCTTGATCAAATAACCCCAAAGCTTTGTAGGCGCGCAACCAGTCATAATGACCCGGATAACGCATGACTTTGTTTTCATAGCGATTTACTTTACCCAGAAAGCTCCACGGGGCTGTGGATGTACCACCAGAGGTTACATCTGCTTCTAATTTGCCGATTTCCGGGATATCGATCCATTCTGGCTCGGTCAGTGTATCGACGTGAACTATCTTTCCGTCGCGAATAAAGACTGCCTGTCCATCCATTTCATTGGTTAACCCATTAATGTGAAAAGTGAGTGTGTAATTCCAGGGCGGTTGCGGGTGCTGGGGTAATCCCGCATCATAGATATAAATCTCTTCAGGTTCATCCAGTAAATTAATCGCGTATGCGGCAACGGTGTTGATCAGGCCCGGTCCCATACCACAATCTGGCAATATACTTATTCCGGCATTTTTTGCTGCCTGGTCCAGGGCAAGTTGTTCCAGGACAATATCAGTTTTGCCGCCCATGTCACACAGGTGAACACCGCTGGTTATGGCAGCCTGTGTGATACCCAGATTGTATTTATATGGCACGGCGCTGAGCGCTGCGTCTGCGCTTGCAAGCAAGTCCTTCAATGCCCCAGAATCGCTGACATCTACCTGGCGGTAGCCAGCCAGATCCTTGCCAACCAGCGTGTTTACCCGCAGGGCAGCATTCTCTGCCTGGGAAACATCCATATCGGCGAAATAGATCCGCTTCGCTGAACCGTGAATTGCCAGATCATAGGCGGCTGCGGTTCCCTGGCGCCCTGCCCCCAGGATCAAGTAAGTAAAGGATTTCATCTTTTTTGCTCCGTGGATAATTCGATGTAGATGCGTTTATTGATGCGACCTTTGCTTTTATAATCGGCAACGGTTATTTGTCCGACCTCAGAAGTATTACGTACATGAGTGCCCCCATCTGCCTGCAAATCGAGTCCGTGGATTTCAACCACCCGCACACTCTCAATTCCCTCAGGCAGTAAGTTAATCCGGGTGCGAATTAAATCCGGGATCTGAAAAGCTTCTTCTCTGGGCAGGATCCTCGTCGAGACGGGTCGCGCCTGTTGTACTTCCACATTGATAGATTTTTCAATAGCTATAACCAGGTCCTTATGCATATTTTCGAATTCAAAATCCATCCTGCCTTTGAGGGGGTCCATATCACCCCCGGTAACCAGCGCCCCGTAATCGCGGAATACTACCCCGCATAAGATGTGCATGGCAGTGTGGGTGCGCATCAACTGGTAACGTCGTTGCCAGTCGATTTCCCCCAAAATCATCGCGCCTTTTTCTGGGAGCGGGGCTTCTGGGGGTAAGAAATGAAGAATATCCCCGCCTTGCTTTTTCACCTTTTCCACAGGGTATTGGATCTTATCGATGATAAACCAACCTTTATCAGCCGGTTGCCCACCTCCGCCTGGATAAAATGTGGTGCGATCAAGCGTTATCGCATGTACTTCGTCA
>JAGUYX010000017.1 GCA_020061145.1 Anaerolineales bacterium
ACGACGACTTTTACGTCAAGGGATTGATCGAAGCCGGCATCGATGGCTACCACCTGAAAGACCAGCCGTTGGGAGATCTCAAATTGGCCATCCAGCGCGTCCTGGACGGCGAACGTTGGATTTCCGGCTCCCTGATTCCCAAACTGGTCGGGCAATCCCGGCCAACCGCCCAGACACCCCTGCTGACCTCCCGCCAGCTCGAAATTTTACACCTGCTGCAGGAAGGGCTGGACAATTACGGGATCGCCGCCGAGATGAATTTGAGCGTCAAAACCATCGAAAATCATTTGACGCGCCTCTACCGGCAACTGGGCGTACGCAGCCGTCTGGAAGCCAGCCACTATGTCAACCAGCACCCCGAATTGCTCGGGAATCGCCCGCCGCGCCCATTACCCCCCCAACCTCCCATCCGGCGCGCCAATGAAGTGACCATCCTGCTCGTGGATGATAACCCGCGTTACCTGCACCAGTTACAGCGTGTGCTGGGCAAGGTGGTGCCGCACGCCACGCTGTTCGGAGCCAACGATATCAGTGAAGCGATCGACCTGGCGCAGGATGTGCAGCCGCAACTGGCGCTGGTGGATGTCGTCCTGGGGGAAGAAGATGGGATCCGCTGCACCAAACGGATTAAGGCGGTCTCGCGCAAGACACGGGTGATCATGATCAGCGCCTATCCCGACCGGGAATTTCACCGGTTGAGCATCGAAGCCGGGGCGGTAGCCTTCCTGGATAAAAAGGACCTCGACGCCCGCACCCTGCGCCAGGTGGTCGAAGATTTGTTGTAACCGGCGCTGTGGCTTCAGGCGTAAAATCTACCGCCTGGAGACGCCAAGCGTCCCAGGGATCCTACCGTTGGGGTAAAAGTGCTGGCGCTTGCCGGTTGGGCATCAACCGTGCCGGCGGTGGGCTCGCTCAACGCCTGGGCGGCAGGGTTGTACCCCGCCAAATAGGACAATCTTCCCACTGACAGATTTCCCCCAATTTTCTATAATCCGTGTGATTGGCTGAAGCTATACCGGTGAATTCCTCCCGGCGCATCCGGCCATTCTACGACCACACGGACACCTGGCAGACACACACTCAGCAAAATTCCAGGCAAAGGTGTACTGTTCGAGTGAGACAGTTCGGGTAAAATAGGCCGATAGCCGGCACCACGACGCCGCTCATTCCAGCTTCCCCCAGCCGCGGGTGACATCCAGCTGCTTTGCGTCCACCCACACGAGGGATCAATGCATCATAGACCATTCCGGATAATTTTGACGATTTCCGCCCTTTTGGGCAGCTTACTGGTTGGATTCCTGGGTAAACCGGATTTGCCTGTCCTGGCTGAAAGCGACGACCACCCGCAGGTGGTATATCTGCCCGTGCAGGTCATCGCCGACCCGCTGCCAGCCTGGTTGAGCTATCTGAACGGCATTCGCTCGCTGGGGAATATCCCGCCACTGGGCGAGAACTCCACGTGGAGCGACGCCTGCGTGCTGCACAGCCGCTACATGGTGAAGAACGACGAGATGGCGCATTCCGAGGATCCGTCTAATCCCTGGTACACCCCCGCGGGGGATGCGGCGGCAGGCAACAGCAACCTGATGATGAGCACCAACGTGTCCAAGCCGGATTTGCAGGCGATCGACATGTGGCTCACCGGCCCGTTCCATGGGCTGGGTTTACTCGACCCGGAACTGGGGAGCACCGGTTTTGGCTCCTACCGGGAAAATGACGGTGCATTTCAGATGGGGGCTTGCGTGGATGTGCTGCGCGGCCTGGGCAGCACATCCGCCTCCGTTGCTTACCCTATTCGCTGGCCAGAAAACGGGCGCAGCCTGCCCTACCTGGCTTATACCGGGGGAGAGATGCCCAATCCGCTCAGCGGTTGCCCGGGTTACAGCGTGCCTTCCGGGCCGCCCATTTATCTCCTGCTGGGGCGCGGCGAGGTGACCCCCAATGTAACCGCCCACAGTTTCAGCGCCAACGGGCAGGCGCTGGCGCATTGCGTGTATGATGAGACCAGCTACAGCGGAGATTATCCCGACCTGGGGCGCAGCGTATTGAATTCCCGGGACGCCGTGGTGCTGATTCCGCGTCAGCCGCTCACCGCCGGAGTGACCTACACCGTCTCGATCACCGCCAACGGGCGCACGCATTCCTGGCGCTTTACCGCCGGGGGTACGGTTCCCGGTGCCCTGGCGGCGGACGCCCCCGGCAGCGATTTGGATTTATTCGCAGAACCCCCGGCGCCCGCCGAATAATCTGGCGTGCTGAAGCTTGCTTCAGCCTGGCTTATCCCCCTTATGCCGGCTTCTTCAGCTTCTCCACATACATCTTGCGGAATTTCGCCACCTTCGGGGCAATCACCACCTGGCAATAACCCTGGTAAGGATTGCGGGCGAAATAATCCTGGTGATAGGCCTCCGCCGGGAAAAATTGCTCCAGCGGCCGGACCTCGGTCACAATCGGGTTGTTCCACAACGCCTGCGCCTCCTGGATGGCGCGCTCCGCGGCCTGGCGCTGTGCTTCATCGTGGTACAGGATGATCGAGCGATACTGGGTGCCCACGTCGGCGCCCTGCCGGTTGAGCGTGGTTGGGTCGTGTATGGTGAAGAAGACCTGCAATAGTTCAGCGTAACTGACCACCTGCGGGTCGTAAGTGATCTGCACCACCTCGGCGTGCCCGGTGCTGCCCGAACAGACCTGCTCGTAAGTGGGGGCAAACTGGCGTCCCCCGGCGTAACCGGAGACCACCTTTTCCACCCCGTTTAATTCCTTGTAGACCGCCTCCAGGCACCAGAAACAACCGCCGCCCAGGGTTGCTTTTGCTTTGCCGTTTTCAAACGTAACCATATCTTCCTCCTGGCTATGCGAAACCTGTATTCGGGAGTTCTCCCATTTCGTCCATTAGACGACGATCTCCGGCGGATTCTTCCTTTATTTTTATCAGATTTTTGTTGGATACGTCAAAACGGATCATTTCACCCTCACCTAACGGCAAGTGTCATTGCGAAACCTGCGTTTTTTGCAGGTCGAAGCAATCTCCGCCTGTTCCGGCGGGTTGTCATCCTGAAGGAGGCGC
>JAGUYX010000102.1 GCA_020061145.1 Anaerolineales bacterium
ATCCAGCAACTGGACGTTGATCACCGTAATTTGATCTTTCTCCATCTCCTCAATCACCAATGCAAGCTCTTGCAGGATGGATACACCTGCCTCCAATTCAACCAAAGGTTTGGGTACGGCAGGCGTTGACGTCGATTGAGCCCCACCGGGGGGAGATGCTGATATTTCTTCTTTCTGATCGTCAAGTTGTTGCCCCCATTGGACGGTTATCTGGTAACCATCCTGGAAGACCGGTTGCTCTCGACGGCTGTAATAAGTACGAGTTGCCAAGTCTTCCGAAGCTGCTCCGCTAAAAACAGCAACCGACTTTTCCACGGGAGCGTTATCGCCCAGTACTGGCCAGCTTAAAGTTAATCTCTGCACGCCAGCCTGGCGTGGCTCGAATACCAGCATTGCCGCTTGCAACGCGTTGATCTCTCCGAGAGGGATCACCTTCAATAACCTGCTGGAATAGCCTGCCTCGTCCAATAATTGAATGGCAATGCCAGGCGTGAATTCGCCAAAATCTTTCCCCGACCGGGTGATAAAGAGGAACGTCTGGCGAGAATTCAAATAGATTGCCTGGACGGCGATCGATGAACTTCCTTGCTGGATCAGGCTATCGTCAGCCAGTTTCCAAACCGCGGTTACAGGTTTGAGAAAGAGGGGCGCGGACGTCGGGCTGGAGTCCTCAGGTTCCGCGATCAGGTTGGTATCGGATTTGCAGGAGCTAATCATCAAGCTAATAAGTATTAATAACCCAAAAAGAGATATTCGTATCTTATGCATTGACTGCCTCCAGATTTTTGCTACGCACATTAATGACTTAAGGGCATAGCGCATCCGTGGGAATTGGATTCCCGTTGTTACCAAAAACCTGGACGTTATTATTGGTATCTGGTGAAACTCCAACAATATTATATGGAAGGGTGTCCAGAACTCCTAAATCCCATCCACCCCAATAGAACCAATTATTTTGCCCTTTCCACTTGAGTGATAAAATACCTGCAACACCCATATCATTCATTTTTCTAATTGACTGTACTTCGCCACTCGCTTGTATTATAGATCCTGAATTCATACCTGGATTGGAAATATTTCGTTGTACGATTACAACGCCATCTGTTCTCATTATTCGAAGTCGCCAATTCCCATCCGAAACTTTATCAATCAGATATTGATATGATGCGCCAATTGTTGGTCTTGGTGATTCAATAATGTTTGCCACTCCTGGGTCGATCGCCCAAACAAATTTGACCTGACGATTAGCCTGATGACATTAAATTGATCACTTTTGTCTTAATACCAGTGACCACCCTGGTCTTTTGCACCAATTGTGCTCAAAACTAATTGAAATGAATGAGAAATGTTATAACTTTTTTCCCTCCCAGATTGATAATACCTTTAGGCGGGATGAAAAACAAATGACATTAATCCTCTCCCTCATATTAGATACGTCACTTGTGCTTTTTTGAACGCAACAATACCACTGGCAAAAGTGGAAACTTGATCGTCTGAATACCGCAGTCGAGCATGGCTACTCATTTTGCCTGGTACCCCTCTCCGGTGCTCTGCGTAAATCGAGATTTATGGCCGGCACGGGCCATGCATTCCCGCGGAGCGGATGTCCGGCATTCCCACGAAGATCGTGGGAACGAGACCTACGAGACCTTGCCGCCTGGTACCCATGCTCCGCGTGGGTACCCCTCTCCGGCGCTCCGCGTAAATCGAGATTTATGGCTGACACAGGTCCCGCATTCCCCGCGGAGTGGATGTCCGGCATTCCCGCGGAGACCATGATAATCAGACAAAAAGCCATCGCGGCAGAGCTGGGTTGTAGCTGCAGCCTATAGATGCTCCTTGACATTCTTCCTCCACCTACGTATAATCCTTGAGCCTGCCCCTGGGCAGGTATTGTTGTGATTATTACCGGATTTTTGTCCGTTCAGACGCTTACAGGAGTTGGATCATGCCGCCCCTTCCAAAACGAAAAGTTTCATCAGCCCGTCGTGATAAACGGCGCGCCCACGATGCCTTGAAAACCCGCAATCTGGTACAGTGCTCGAATTGTGGCGAGATGCGCCTGCCACACCGCGTTTGCCCGAATTGTGGTCATTATCAGGGCCGTGAAGTCATCGAAATCAAAGAAGAATAATCGCTACCGATTTTAGCAATCTCCCTGATTGTGATGCTCAACCCCGCCCAGACCGCTTTTTTATTCCCCGGACAGGGTTCGCAGGCAATTGGAATGGGGGCGCAGCTGGCCGAGGTCTACCCTGAAGCCAGACGGGTGTTCGCCGAAGCGGATGAGATTTTAAACCTGGAGCTTTCCAGGATCGCCTGGGAGGGTCCGGAAGAAACGCTTAACGACACAATCAATACCCAGCCGGCGCTGCTGGTTCATTCCGTAGCTTCCTTACGTCTTTTCCAAAGCTTATACCCTGATTTCCAACCCGCCTGCACCGCCGGTCATTCGATGGGTGAATTGAGCGCCCTGGTTTGCGCTGGATCTTTGCCGTATGCCAGTGCACTCAGCCTGGTACGCTTGCGCGGCGCGGTGATGAAACAGGCTGGCGAGCAAAATCCCGGCGGCATGGCGGCCATTCTGGGCCTGGATATTCCTGCCTTGGAAGAGGTCTGCCGGCAAGCCAGCCAGCCAGATGAGCAGGTACAGGTCGCCAACGATAACTGCCCCGGTCAGGTGGTGATTTCCGGCGCAAACCCGGCGCTGGACCGGGCATTGGAACTGGCCAAACAGGCGGGAGCGAAACGAGCGGTTAAACTGGCGGTCAGTATTGCCGCCCATTCCAAATTGATGGAGCCTGCCCAGCAGACCTTCAACAGGGCAGTGCGAACTTCCCCGCTTACCGGCCCACAAATTCCGATTGTGGGAAACGTTACTGCCCGGCCGCTGGAAGATGTCGCCGCGATCCACGCCGATCTGGAAGCTCAGCTCACCTCCCGTGTCCGCTGGACGGAGAGCATCCAATGGATGATTTCCCAGGGGGTAACGACCTTTATCGAGCTGGGCAGCGGTAATGTGCTCACCGGTTTATTAAAGCGTATCGACCGCGAAGCCCAGGGCTATACCCTCTCCACACCAGAAGACTTCGCGCGCCTGGCTGAAATGCTCTAATTCGCGCGGCCGGGTTATTGCAATCCCGATTGCGGTATAATTTTTATAACTTTGACGCAAGGAGCAGCGCATGACGCTTCCCGCCAGCCTGTCATTAGCAGGTCGAATTGCCATCGTAACCGGCGCCTCGCGTGGCATCGGTCAGGCTATCGCCCGAGAGTTTGCCAAACGCGGCGCTGCGGTGGTGATCAATTACCACAACTCAGCAGAGGCTGCCGAAAAGCTTGCCGAGGAAATTACCGCTTCCGGTGAGCAGGCGAAGACCTTCCAGGCAGACGTATCCGATTACGAGGCAGCGCAGGGTCTGATCAAATTTGCAATCGATACCTATGGCGGTCTGGATATCCTGGTCAACAATGCAGGCATCACCCGCGATACGCTGATTATGATGATGTCGGAGGCGGATTGGGATGCTGTGTTGAACACCAATGCCAAAAGCACATTCAATTGTTCCAAGGCTGCTGTCAGGCATATGCTACGTAAGCGTTATGGGCGCATCATCAATATCACTTCGGTATCCGGACAGATGGGCAATCCCGGGCAGACCAACTACTCCGCCTCGAAGGCCGCCCAGATCGGCTTTACCAAAGCCCTGGCCCGGGAAGTGGCTTCACGCAACGTAACCGTAAACGCCATTGCCGCCGGTTATATCGACACTGATATCTGGGCAAAGGTACCGCCCGAGGCGCAAGAAGCGGCTTTGAAATTAATCCCTCTGGGGCGCAAGGGAAACCCGCTCGATATCGCTTACGCCGCAGCATTTCTGGCCTCCGACCAGGCCGCGTACATCACCGGGCAGGTGCTCGGTGTGGATGGCGGCATGGCCATGTTTTGAAAATCATCTGGGACATTCAGGCTTACCCACAGGTTAACACGCATGGAATATCCAAGACCTCCTGGAAAAACAACCATCGCCCCCGAAGTTTTGCTCACCATCGTCCGGCTGACCGCCCTGGAAGTTGATGGAGTCAGCCAACTCAGCACGCTTCCGGGCGGGGTAAACCGTTTATTTCGCCGCGGATATGGCGAAGGTGTACGGATAGAAATCGAAGACGATACTGTTTATGCCGACCTGTACGTGGTGTTAAAGAATAATGTCAACATCCGCAAGGTGAGCCGGGATTTGCAGAAAGAAATTTCCCGGGCGATCTCCGATATGGTCGGCATGCGGGTGGGACGGATTAATATCCATATCGAGGATATCGATTACCCGGAGCCGGTTACCGCTGAGCTCCCTGAGCCTGCTGAAGAATAAGCTCACATTGAAGGAGCCATTGAACATACCCATATGAAACCGCGCACCAGGGCTCGTGGCACTGCCCTGCAGGCACTTTACGAGATCGATCTTGTCGGGCACCCCAGCGGCAGCGTACTGGAAAACTGCCTGGCGGAAGCCGAGTTGGAAGAGCGGCTGCAAGAATTCTCCCGAAACATTGTTTTGGGGGTGTTGCCTTTGATTCCCACGCTGGACTTTTATATCGCTGAACACGCCCCGGAATGGCCTCTCGACCAGGTAGCTGTGGTGGATCGGAATATCCTGCGTATCGCCTTATGGGAAATCGCCGTGGATGACCAGACTCCCACCAAAGTGGCGATCAATGAAGCGGTTGAGCTGGCAAAAATTTATGGCTCCGATAGCGCCCCCCGTTTTGTCAATGGCGTCCTGGGCAGCCTGGCAGACCGCCTGAACGAGATTCGCCAGGCCATCCGCAAGCCTTGAATTGGATCAGCAGCAGGGAATAAGTAAGCAATCGATAGATTATGGATCTATTCGGTATTGGCCCACTGGAACTGGCATTCATCGCTATCATCATCCTTTTGGTTCTTGGCCCAAAGGAAATGGTCAGCGCCTTGCGCACGATCGGTCAGGCGATGCGGAACATCGTCATGTCGCCCTGGTGGGAATCCACTCGCCAGGCAATTCAGGATGTGCGGAAATTACCTTACGATCTGATGCGGGACGCGGGTTTGGATGAAGACCTGGAAGCTCTGGACGAAATTCGACGTACAGCCGCGGGATCGACCAGTGATCTTGACCCCTGGGCAAAAAAAATGTCCTCTCCTCCCCCAAAAACGGATGCCTGGACGCAGCCATATCCTCCCGAGCAGGACTCGCCAGCCGTCACGGACTCCACTGCTTCCGAAATTCCGCCGAACACGATCATGCCGCCGGCCTCTCAGGAGGCGCGGGCAGAAGAAGAAGCCCCTGAACAACCCCCAAAAGACACCAGCGCAGAAGAAAGGCAGGATCGCTGAGCCTCTATGCGCCAGCTTTTTTCCTCCATCTGGTGGTTACTCAGCGCGCCTTTCCGGCTGATCTTCTGGTTGATTAAACAAATTGGGGATGGAATTTGGCATTTTGGTCGCCAGATCGGCGAATTTTTTAGCTACGAACCGCAGGATGAACCTATCGGCGAATCGATCGGTAAAGTCGCCCAGGACCCGCGTGGATTGCTTCCCCACGTTGACGCCCTGCGAAAACACCTTTTTCGGGCGTTGATAGTATTCATGCTGACCACCGCGCTTTCATTTTCATTTACCAACCAGATCCTGGAATTCATGGCGCAGCCCTTGCCCGAAGGTGTGGAATCGCTCCAGGCAATCGAAATTACCGAGCCTGTCGGGGTCTGGATGCGAGTTTCATTACTCAGCGGATTCGTGCTCGCCCTGCCCTATATCGTCCTGGAAAGCGTGCTGTTTATCGGCCCGGGTCTACACCGTCGCACGCGAATATTTTTACTGCTGATTGGCATTCCGGCTGCCACGCTGTTATTCATCACCGGCATGGCTTTCGCCTATTACATCATGCTTCCGGCAGCCCTGCCCTTCTTACTCGGCATCCTGAATTTCGCCACCAATATTCGAGCATCATCCTATATAAAATTCGTGACCGGCGTGATGTTCTGGATTGGGATCGTTTTCCAGTTGCCACTGATTGTTTATGTAGTGGCGCGCCTGGGTTGGGTCAGCGCCCGCACCCTGGCTCGCCAGTGGCGTCTGGCAATTATCCTGATCGCCGTCCTGGCTGCCATGATCACCCCCACC
>JAGUYX010000032.1 GCA_020061145.1 Anaerolineales bacterium
AGCCTGCATGCCGCGCGGGCTGGCGCCATAACGGACGTACTGCCGGATGATTTCCGGCGCCTGCGGATCATCCGGGTGGGTGGCTTTTAATACCCGGGCGGCAAATTCAGTGACGTGCTCGGCGATGGGCAGGCTGCGCGCCAGCGCCTGCATGGCCAGGATGGTCGCTCCATCCGCGACTTTTTCAGCACGCGGCTGGCTGCTGCTGGTAGTGCGGTTGGCAATTTCCACCAACTCATCCACCGCCGGGAAGGGCACATCCACTTTGAAGAAAAACCGGTCGAGCTGGGCTTCAGGCAGGGGATAGGTGCCTTCCATTTCCAACGGGTTCTGGGTAGCCAGCACAAAAAACGGTTCTGGCAGCCGCCGGGTAACCTTGGCGACCGTCACATTCCTTTCCTGCATGGCTTCCAGCATGGCGGATTGTGTTTTGGGGGTGGCGCGGTTTATTTCGTCCGCCAGCACCAGGCTGGCGAAAATGGGACCGGGTTCAAATTGAAACACCCGCCGCCCACTCTCATCTTCCACAATCAGGTTGGTGCCGACGATATCCGCAGGCATCAGATCGGGCGTAAACTGGATTCGGGAAAACGAGCAATCCAGGGCTTCCGCCAGTGTACGGACGAGCATGGTTTTTCCTAGCCCCGGTACGCCCTCCAGGAGCGCATTACCCCCTGCCAGCAAAGTAACCAGAGTATGGCGAACCAGCTCTTTTTGACCGACAATCACCCGGCCAACCTGTTCTTCCACTGCCAAGGCTGTTTCACGGAAAGTGTCTGCATTCATTTCGGGATTATCCATATTCATCTCCGGCTATCAGGAAATTCAGTGTCTCTACACCAGATAAAGGGCGGTAAGTTATGTAAGGAAACATGGCAAAAAATCGGCAGTCGGTCCAAACCTGCCCCTTCAAGGTTCAAGCTGAGTGAAATAGGCTTTGATAAAATCCCGTAATTCGGGGGGAATTGCGCCGCTTTCCACGGCCTGATTGACTGCCTGCAAGTATTGGCTGAAGACCTGCTGATAAGGAACCAGCGCGGATGAGCCTGCCCCGGGAAGTGGATTTTGCCCTTCATTGACCTCAGTTTCACCCTGGCCGGTATCCTGACCGGGGATAAATACCGGCTCACCCGTGGTGCCTTGCGACTCAACGGGAACATATACCTGTTCGTCCAGGCGGCCAGGATTGGCGGATTGCCCCGGGCCTTGCGGGTCGCCCGCCTGGCCCTGGCCCCGGTTAGGAGGCAGCGTGTCCGCGCGGCTACCTCCTCCGGAGGTGCCCTGCCCCTGCCCGCTGCTCTGGCCGGGTCCCTGCCCCGGATTCTGACCCTGACCCGGACCCTGCCCCGGGTTTTGTCCGGAATTCTGACCAGGATTCTGGCCTGAATTTTGTCCGGGGGAATTGCCCTGGTTTCCGTTTTGAGCAACCTGCTGTCCTGACTGTGCCACCTGGCGGCGACCCTGTTGCACCTGCTCCAAGGCACGCTGGATAGCCTGCTGAGCATCCAGACTCCGGTTGGCCTGATCCAGCGCCTGGGCAACCTGTTGCGCAGAACGCTCCACCGCCTGTGCATCCCCGCTCAAAGCTGCCTGTGCCATGGCGCTCAATGCCTGAGCCAACCCCTGTTCACCTGCCTGGGCAGCCTGTGCCGCCAGGTTCGCCAATGATGAAGCCAGAGCCTGTTGCTCTGCCGGATCCATTTCCGACAGGCGCTCGGCCAATTCCTGCGTTGCCTGATCAAGGTCGGGGGTCTCGGATGGAGATTCGCCCTCATCTCCACGGGCAGCTTCAGCCAGAGCCGCCATTTGAGCAGCCAATGATTCCAGAGCTGCCTGCCTGGAGTCCAGATTGGCATCCAGGCGCTGGCGGAAGTTTTCTTCCAGCCGGGCAAAATCCGCCAGGGCCTGCTCGCGATCACCGGGGTTTTCACTCAATTGGCGACTCAACTCTTCCAGCGCCCGCAATAAAGCTTCTTTTTCTTCCGGGGTGAGGGATTCTTCCAGGACCAGTTCTTCAGCCACTTCTTCGATCCGCTCTACCTGCTCCGCCAACTCGTCGCGTACAGCCGCTCTTTCCTCCAAAACCCGGTCCATCGGGTTGGGAATAAAAGCCAGCGCGACCAGCACAACACTGAAAAAACCCGCAAGCCGGAGGTGTCTTCGCAACCAGATAAAATGAAATACACGCCCGGGTTTGATTCGCCGGGCTGTTTTCAGCGCATCCTGCTGTTGAAGCTCCACCAAGCGTAAGGTGGGTGGATTTAACCGACCAGGATCGATCTGGCTGAACGCCAGAGCTGACGAAAGGCGTTCTTTGAGGTGCAGTTCCAGATCAACCCGCCGGGCAACCCGCCTCAGCGGCGCCGGACCGAACAACGACCAGCCCAGGGTAACAAGTAACCATAACGCCAGAGGCGCTAATACCCAACTCCAGAGATTTTCCAGCGGGTAAAAGCGACCCAAAATCTGGATCAACAGTGATATCGCGAGCGCCAGCCAGAGCGTTCGCTGGGCAAACAGGCTGGCGTCAAACAGGCGCATCCACCGTCCAGCGCGCTGGAGAAAGTGTTTAAGTTCAGGCAGGGTGTTCATATTAACGCAACCATTCTTCCGTAAACCCACTAATTTGCCAATCGCCATCCACCTGTAAAAGCTGGTAAATACGACCACCTGCAACCAGATCACCGACTTCCAGGCCAGCCGCGACCTGCCAGACACCACCTGAATAAAGCGGCTCACCCAGGAAAAATATTGCGCCTCCATCCGCCACCATGCGGGTTGCGGGATCACGCGGTACATCATCCAGGCTGTTTATCCATCGAAACGTAGCCGGGAGATCCCCAAGCAGGCCGGTGATGCGTTCCCTTACCTCTTCCGGGATCACCGGGATGCTCTCA
>JAGUYX010000285.1 GCA_020061145.1 Anaerolineales bacterium
GACCGGCGCGGTGAATTTGAGCACCCATGTCGAGGTCGCCCATCGCATGCGTTCGCGTGCAAAACTTCTGGTTGCCCTGGGAGATTGTGCCGTGTTTGGGGGAGTGATCGCGCTGCGCAATCTGTGCGGGTTGCAGGCTGCCCTACGCCGGGCATACATCGAAACGGAAAGCACAGATGAGAGCGGAAAGATCCCCTCAGATCCGGAGTTAGGCGTACCCCAGGATGTGCGCGCTTTGAATGAAGAAGTGCCGGTAGATGTATTTATCCCGGGTTGCCCGCCCGACGCGGATGTGATTTATCAGGCGCTATACGAACTGGCTCATGGCCGCATTCCGGAAATCAAGGGCGACCTGCTGCAGTGGCACTAACAAATATTATTCGGTTCCGGCTGAGGAAAGTCTCCATGCAAAAAATTACCATTGAGCCTGTTACCCGTATCGAAGGTCACGCCAAGGTTACTATCCACCTGGATGAGCGCGGTGAGGTAGAGCATGCCTACCTGCACATCAATGAATTTCGCGGTTTTGAGAAATTCTGCGAAGGGCGGATGTACTTCGAAATGCCCAGCATCACGCCGCGAATATGCGGCATTTGCCCGGTGAGCCACCACCTGGCAGCGGCTAAAACCGCCGATAAAATCGTTAATGCTCCCCCGCCTCGCCCGGCAAACCTGTTGCGTAGATTGATGCACATGGGGCAGATAATCCAAAGCCACGGGATGCATTTTTTCGAGCTGGCCGGACCAGATCTGCTGCTTGGTTTTGATTCCGATCCTGCGACACGAAATGTAGTCGGGCTGATCCAGGCCGATCGGGAGCTGGCGCTCAAAGCCGTGCGCCTGCGGAAATTCGGCCAGGAAATTATTTACCTGCTGGGAGGGCGCAAGGTACATCCCAATTTTGCCATTCCAGGAGGCGTCAATAAATCTTTATCCATAAAAGACCGCGATGCTATCCTGGCAGGTTATGCTGAAGCCCTGGAAACAACCCGGGCAGGGATTGAGATCATTAAAGGTTGGGCAACTCAATATGCTGAGGATATCGGCAAGTTTGGAGTATTCCCCACCGGGTACCTGGGCATGGTACGCCCAAACGGCAGCCTGGAGCTGTATGAAGGGCAACTCCGTCTGATCGATCAGGACGGAGCAAACCTGGAAATTTTTAACGGGGAAGATTATCTGGATTATATTGCCGAGCGGGTTGAAAACTGGAGCTATTTGAAATTCCCATATTATAAGAAACTGGGCTGGCCTGCTGGGGTATATCGGGTAGGTCCGCTGGCGCGGTTGAATGTGGCGACCGCCATCGATACGCCCCTGGCGGATGCGGAATTACGCCAGTTCAAAGCACTGAACCAGGGGAAGCCGGTTGAAAACACACTGTATTACCATTATGCCCGCCTGATCGAGGTGCTCGCTGCCTTGGAAGAAGCGCATATCCTGTTGGACGACCCGGATATACTGGGCAAGGACATCCTGAACACACGGCAGGAGATTGGCGAAAGAGGGGTGGGTGTGATCGAAGCGCCACGCGGCACACTATGGCACGATTACCATGTTACCCCCACCGGGCAGATTAAATCGGTCAACCTGATTGTCGCCACCGGCAACAATAATTACGCCATGAGCAAGGCCGTGGACAGCGTGGCTAAAACCTATATCCACAACGGGTTGGTGCAGGAAGGGATGCTCAACCGGGTTGAGGCAGCAATTCGAGCCTACGACCCGTGCCTGTCGTGTTCTACGCATGCCGCCGGGCAAATGCCCATGCAGGTGGAAATGATTAATCCAGACGGGAGCCTGCAGCAGGTGCTGGTGAAGTAAACCAATCATGTCCCGGATTCTGGTGATTGGCATTGGCAATACCCTGCGCGGCGACGATGGGCTCGCCTGGAGGGTAGTGGAAACGCTTGCAAACCGGCTGATCTCCCCGGAGGTGGATTTCCTGACCGTACAACAATTGACCATGGACCAGGTTGAGCCGCTCAGCAAGGTGGAGCTGGCAATCTTTATCGATGCGCGGCAGGACATGATTCCCGGCGAAATTCAAATCAGGAAAATCCACGCTAACAGCCTGCCAGCGGGATATGTTTCCCATTTTTTCGATCCGGGGATGTTGCTTGCGGCAGTCCAGGCGTTATATGGATTTCATCCTGAGGCAAGGCTGTATACTCTGAGTGCAGAAAGTTTTGCCTATTCAGAAAGTTTCTCCCCCATCGTCCAGTCGAGTCTACCTGAGCTGATTATGCAAATTGAATTGGATTTGAACAATATTTTGAAAAGCAAATCCAGCGGGGAAACATACTAAAAGGCGGATGGTTGTCTGCCTGTTTTCCCCCGAAATCACGCGATCACCCTTTCGATTGATTTCTATGACAAACTGCACAACAGAATTATGATAGTTTACGCTTACCCGGTCCGGTCAATTATGATACAAAGGGGTAGATTTGTCAGATATGAATTGCCGGCGGGTAAGCAGCCAGCCACACAGGGAAAGAGTTCATGACCACCAACATATCCCATCTTCGCCTGTTGATTGTGCTGCTGTTGCTCCTGTTGTTTACGCAACCGGCAGGCATGGTCCAGGCACAATCGCCTGTCGTAAAAGCTGTCCTGTTTTATTCGCCCACCTGCCCCCATTGCCACGCGGTGATGAATGAAGTGCTGCCGCCCTTGTTCGAGAAGTATGGCGAACAGTTGCAAATTGTGAATGTGGATGTCACCACAACCCACGGGCAAGCATTGTATCAGGCAGCCATAAATTATTATGCCATTCCGTCCGATCGAACCGGAGTGCCCACTCTGGTTTGTAATAACATGGTGCTGGTGGGCAGCAGTGAAATACCCCTGCTTTTTCCCTCATTAATCGAGCAGGGGTTGGCTGAAGGCGGGTATGACTGGCCGGCGATTCCCGGATTGGAAAAAGTGTTGTCCCTGGAAGGGAACAAAAGCCCGACCGCAGGTACCTGGCAGGAGCGGTTTAATACCGACCCGGTTGGCAACTCACTTTCCGTTGTGGTGTTGCTGGGGATGGTTTTTAGTCTGGCCCGCGGATTACTGGCCGCCTGGGACGGGCAGTTCAAAAAGCGACTGGTTGAACCCCCTGTCTGGCTTGTTCCGGTTTTCACCTCGTTAGGGCTGATCGTCGCCAGCTATCTCGCATTTGTCGAAACCACCGGAACAACAGCCACCTGCGGTCCATTGGGCGACTGTAATGCAGTGCAGCAAAGTCCGTATGCCTTCCTGTTTGGCTTTTTACCGGTTGGCATCCTCGGTATCTTCGGTTATGGATTGATCGCCGGAGTCTGGATCGTGCAGCAGTATGGCCCACCTGAATGGGCGCCTGCCGGGAGGCTGGGCGTGTGGGCGCTGGCGACCTTTGGCATTCTGTTTTCGGTTTACCTGACGTTTTTGGAGCCGTTTGTTATCGGCGCGACCTGCATCTGGTGTTTAAGCTCTGCCCTGATCATGACGGTGATTTTCTGGGTCACTACCCCGGGCGGGCTGTATACCCTGCACATGTTGCGCAAGCCAACCCGGAGAAACCGCACCCCGCAGAAGAGGACAACCTGAGAGCGTTCAGATTTTATGCATGAGCTGCCGGTAACTGAGAATATTCTGGAGATCGTATTGCGACATGCCGAACAGGCAGGTGCTGCGCAGGTCGTCGCCATTCACCTGGTCATCGGGGATCTGGCGAGTATTGTGGATGATTCTGTGCAATTTTATTGGGAAATCATCAGCCAGGGCACACTGGCTGCCGGCGCCCGGCTTGAATTCGAGCGTGTACAGGCTCGTTTTCGCTGCAAAGACTGCCAGCATGAATTCACCCCTGTGCCGGGTGAGCTGGAATGCCCACAGTGCCGGGGTATTTACCTGGAGACGTTGGCAGGCAATGAGTTCTACCTGGCCGCGATCGATATCGAAAGCAAAGTCGAAACAGAGAGAGTGGATGCATGAGTGTAAGAATACCGGTAATTGAGAATATATTAAATGCCAACGACCGGCTGGCGCATGAAAACCGGCAAAAGCTGGATATGGCAGGTATTTTTTCGATTAATCTGATGGCGTCACCCGGCGCGGGAAAAACCTCGCTGATCGAGCTGACTCTCCGCCACTTCGCCGAGCATTATCGCATCGCGGTAATCGATGGCGATATCGCCAGCAGCATCGACGCAGACCGCGCAGCCGCAGCCGGTGCAATCGCAGTGCAGGTGAATACCGGCGGCGAATGCCACATGGACGCAGTCATGCTGCAAAATGCCCTGGAAACCCTGGATTTAGCGGAAATCGACCTGCTGATCGTGGAAAATGTGGGTAACCTGATTTGCCCGGCCAGTTTTCAATTGGGAACCCATCGCAGCGTATTGATCGCATCCATACCAGAGGGCGACGATAAACCGTATAAATATCCACCCATGTATCGCGGCGTGGAGGCGCTGGTATTGAATAAGATTGACCTGCTGCCCTACATCAAATTCGACCTGGACTATTTTCGCCGCGGTGTGGAAGCGTTAAATCCCGGATTGGTGACCTTCCCACTATCCTGCACCACACAGGATGGTTTGGATGCGTGGCTTGAATGGGTGAGGGGGGGAGTGGAATTGGCCCGGCATGGGTGATCGGGTGCGCGCCAACCAGATCCATATCACTGGCGTGGTGCAGGGGGTAGGCTTTCGCCCATTTGTGTACAGTCTGGCTGAAAAACTCCGCTTGAATGGTTGGGTGCGGAATACTTCTGCCGGGGTAGATATTGTGGTTGAAGGCCCACCCGACAGATTGGCGGCATTTCTCAAAGCTTTATGGGAAGACACACCGCCTCTGGCGCGCGTTGAAAATGTCCAGGTAAAGGATATTCCCGCCACTGGCCTGCAGAACTTTAAAATTGCCTTCTCGATTGGCAAAGAAGGGGACTTCCAGCCGATCCCGCCGGATGTTTCAATCTGCGAAGATTGTTTGCGCGAGCTTTTCGACCCCGATGACCGGCGCTACCGGTACCCCTTCATCAATTGCACCAACTGCGGCCCGCGCTTTACCATCATTCGCGATATTCCATACGACCGCCCTCTGACCACCATGGCAAGTTTTGAGCTTTGTCCAGATTGCGCCCAGGAATATCACGATCCCCACAACCGGCGGTTTCACGCTCAACCGGTCGCCTGTACAAAATGTGGTCCGCATGTCTGGTATGAAGAAAATGGCACCGATGGTGAAATCACCGTTATCCGGGCAGAACAGGCCATTCAAGTCGCCCGGCGACAACTGGCAGCCGGGAAAATCCTGGCGGTGAAGGGTTTGGGCGGTTTTCACCTGGTTTGCGATGCCACCAACCCGGAAGCAGTCGCTGAACTTCGCCGGCGGAAGGGCAGACCAGACAAACCCCTGGCGGTGATGTTCCCAGCTTTGGATGTGCTGAAAGAAAATTGCCTGCTGGGGGCCAGCGGAAGGAATTTGCTGAAATCCCCCGAGCGACCGATTGTAATTCTGCCGCGGCGGACCGGATCGGTGGTAAGTCGTGAAGTCGCCCCCGGTCAAAATACGATCGGCGCGATGTTGCCCTACACACCCTTACATTATCTGCTTATGGAACCGGCCAGCTGGTTCCCCGAGGCACTGGTGATGACCAGCGCCAACCACAGCGAAGAGCCAATCGTTTATACCAATACAGAAGCCAAAAAACAGCTCGCTGCTTTCGTAGATGGATTTTTATTGCATAACCGGGATATCGAAACCCGGTGTGACGATTCGGTGGTAAGGGTATTTCAAAACCATGTATATCCAGTACGCCGGGCGCGCGGTTATGCCCCATTTCCCTTCAGCCTGGCAGAAGCCGGACCGCAGATCCTGGCGAGTGGGGCAGAATTAAAAAACACATTTTGCCTGACTAAATCTCATTATGCCTTCGTCAGCCAGCATATCGGCGACCTGGAAAACGCGGAAACCCTGCAGGCTTTCGAGCAGAGTATCATGTTTTTCGAAAAATTATTCCGCATCGTCCCGGAAGTCATTGCCCACGACCTGCACCCGGATTATCTCTCCACGCACTATGCCCAAAGCCGCGCCGAAAGCGAACAATTACCCCTTATCCCGGTTCAGCACCATCATGCTCATATCGTTTCCTGTATGGCTGAGCACCATTTACCTGCGGTTGAGCCGGTGATCGGCGTTGCCTTCGATGGCACCGGCTATGGGACGGATGGCACAATTTGGGGCGGCGAATTTCTGCTGGCTGACTACACGCAATTTCAGCGTGCCGCTTACCTGCAACGTGTCCCGCTGCCTGGCGGCGATCTGGCCGTGCGCGAACCCTGGCGCATGGCGTTATCCTGGTTGAACGCAGCCGGAATCCCCTGGGAAAGCGATCTGGCACCGGTAAGATTTGGCAAACAATTCCGGCCCGCCTCAACCGAGATCGATTCCCTGCAGGCGCTGGCGAACCAGTTACAGCACGGCACCAATGCACCCTTCACCTCCAGCGCCGGGCGTTTATTTGATGCTGTAGCTTCCCTGATTGGCCTGCGACAGACCGTAACTTACGAAGCGCAAGCCGCCATTGAACTGGATATTATGCAATCTGATCAAGAGTTTGGGGTATATCGTTTTGAAAATTTCACCAATGAAATCGGATTGACGTTATTGTTTCAGGATATTGTGGCAGACCTGCGCTCAGGAGTCAGTAGCGCGGTAATTTCTGCCCGGTTTCACAATACCCTGGCATTGATGATTCACGAAACTTGCCGTTCGATCCGCCAGCAAAGCAGCGCCCGCCGGGTGGTTTTGAGCGGAGGTGTCTGGCAGAATATGACGCTCCTGGGTCGGACGGTGAACTTACTGAGCAATGACAATTTCGAAGTCTACGTTCACCAACGAGTACCTGCCAATGATGGTGGAATTTCCCTGGGGCAGGCTGTGATCGCGCTGCACCGTCACAAAGCAGGCAGGTTGGCTCTGGAAGAAGCCCCAGTGAACCAGACACCTATTCCACCTATGCAATCCAAGGAGTAAGCCAATGTGCCTCGGCGTTCCGGGAAAAATTATCGAAATATATGAGCAAGATGGGCTCCGGATGGGCAAGATTGATTTTGGTGGCGTAACCCGCGAAACTTGCCTGGCTTACACACCGGAAGCGCAAATTGGCGATTATGCCATCATTCATGTGGGATTTGCCATCAACCTGCTGAGCGAAGAAGAAGCCCAACAAACCCTGGCAACCCTGCAAGAATTTTTCGACCTGCAGGCTGAACTGGGTGTCGATGATCCTGCTCCCGACCCATTCGTTTCGCCCTCAGGAGACCCGGTATGAATTATTTGCAGGCTTTTCGAAACCCAGACCTGGCGCAGGGATTGTTGGGAAAAATTCGCGCCACGGTTACCCAGCCCTGGGTTTTGATGGAAATTTGCGGCGGACAAACCCACGCCATCATGCGTTCCGGTCTGGACCAGCTCTTACCTGCCGAAATCGAGCTGGTGCATGGACCCGGCTGCCCGGTGTGCGTCACTCCATTGGAGCAAATCGACCGCGCTCTGGTGATCGCCGCGCGACCCGAGGTCATCTTCACTTCCTATGGGGATATGTTACGCGTTCCCGGTTCGCATACCGATTTATTCTCCGTACGGGCTGCCGGCGGGGATGTGCGCGTGGTTTATTCACCGCTGGATGCGGTTAAAATCGCTCAGCAAAACCCGGATAAAGAGGTTGTGTTTTTTGCCATCGGGTTCGAGACTACCGCGCCTGCCAATGCGATGAGCGTCTTACAGGCAGAGGCGCTGGGATTAACGAATTTTAGCCTTCTGGTCTCCCATGTCTGCGTACCGCCAGCCATGCATGCCATCCTCAGCGCTCCCCACAACCGGGTCCAGGCATTTCTGGCAGCCGGGCATGTGTGTACGGTGATGGGTTATTGGGAATACCCCCCGATCGCCGAAAAGTACAATTTGCCGATTGTGGTTACCGGGTTCGAGCCGGTTGACCTGCTTCAGGGTATCTTTGTGGCAGTGCAAAAACTGGAAAATGGCGAGGCGGGGGTGTTTAATGCTTACGAGCGGGCAGTCTCCTTTCATGGCAACCAGGCTGCGCAAAAGATTATCCAGCAGGTTTTTGAAGTCTGCGACAGGAAATGGCGCGGGATCGGCAGCATCCCGGCCAGTGGGTGGCGTTTGAGGGATTCCCTGTCCAGATATAACGCTGAGCTCCGCTTTAAGGTCGAAAACATCCAGACCAACGAACCATCGGTATGCATCGCCGGTTCGATTCTTCAGGGGCAGAAAAAACCCTTCGATTGCCCGGCTTTCAGTAACGAATGTTCCCCCGAACACCCCCTGGGGGCTACAATGGTCTCATCCGAAGGGGCTTGTGCGGCTTATTACCGCTACCGCGAGCAGGTGAGCGTATGAGTACAGATCTGGATCTCGAAAACGCAGTTTGCCCGGTTCCATTACCCCACGACGAACGAATCGTCCTTGGGCATGGCAGCGGGGGCAGAATGAGCCACACCCTGATTAAAAAGATATTCCGCCGGGCCTTCTCCAACCCGACTCTGGATCAGGGCGATGACGCGGCGAACGTCCTGATTCCGGCCGGTGCGCGCCTGGCGATCAGCACTGATGCGCATGTCGTTGCGCCATTATTCTTTCCGGGCGGAGATATCGGGCGCCTGGCAGTCTGTGGCACGGTCAATGATGTGAGTATGCTGGGCGCGACACCGCTTTACCTGACCGCCAGTTTTATCCTCGAAGAAGGTCTTTCTATGGCTGTGCTGCAGCGTGTGGTGGAATCAATGAGCCAGGCAGCGGATGAGGCCGGCGTGCAGATTATTGCCGGGGACACCAAAGTGGTGCAGAAAGGCAAGGCGGATGGGATGTATATCTCCACCACAGGCGTGGGGTACATTCAGGATGGACTTTCCATCCAGGGGGCGAATGCAGTCCCCGGCGACCAAATTCTCGTCTCAGGGACCCTGGGGGATCACGGTATCGCCGTTCTGGCAGCGCGCGGCGAGCTGGGATTCGACACGGCGATCGAATCAGACGTGGCCCCGCTTAACCACCTGGTCGCGGCATTACTGGCAAGCGGCGTCAGGCTGCATGTTTTACGA
>JAGUYX010000323.1 GCA_020061145.1 Anaerolineales bacterium
GATGTGGAAATACGGGCACGCCAGACAGCTTTGGCTTTGGGATTGCTTGTGCCGCTTGCAGGGTTGGAAAGAAAGCGCCTGATTTCCCACAGCTCCGTTATACCTGGCAACCTCCATCCATCGATCAATGCAAAGCTGGTTGCGGTTCTGGTTGCTCTCGCAGATGCCGGAGCCGTAAACGACGTTTTTGAACAGTTACAAAAGCGTCTTGCCTCCCCCATTGCAGAAAGCTGGGTGATCTGCCGCACTTTGTCGGCCGGATGGGCTGCTGAGCACCGGGAACGGGCAGAAGCCTTACTGGATTTACTGGAACAAAAAACTGGCGATCGCCGGGAGATCAACCGGGTACGCCAGTCTTTGCAACGTAAAGTCAGTAAATAAGCTGGATCGGTTTCAGCCGCCGATTTCGCTCATCACGCGGTTTAGCGGGGTAATCCCATCTGCCAGGCCGTGTCCCCAGGGTTTAATCCAGATGGTATCCAGAATTAGCTGGCGTAGCTCTTCTTCGCTGGCGCCCTGGCGTAAGGGGGTCAGCAGATTTATTTCACGCTCGCGCAACAGGCACATCCGCAATACACCATCTGCGGTCAAGCGCGCCCGGTTGCATTCCGCGCAAAAAGGGGCGCTGACGGTAGAGATAAACCCGACGGTGCCTCTGGCTCCCGGCAGGCGGTACAGGCGCGCCTCGCCATCCAGTTTACCGTTATTTACCTGTTCCAGGGTGCCCAGGGCGGTCTCAATCGTGGCCAGCATTTCGTTTGATTGGACGGTCTGGGTGGTTTGCAATTCAGTTGCGCCGGCAAAAGGCATCATTTCGATAAAACGTACCTGCCAGTTATGTTCGTAGGTTAACCTTGCCAGGTCGGCCACATCTTTTTCGTTATAGCCGCGTACCACCACCGCATTGACTTTGATCGGCGCCAGGCCAGCGGTTTCGGCGGCGGTAATGCCGTCCCAAACATCTTCAAGCTTTCCCCACCGCGTCAGTCGTCGAAATTTTTCCGGATCCAAGGTGTCCAGGCTGATGTTGACCCTCTGCAAACCGGCTTCTTTCAAGGGGATTGCCAGTTTTTTGAGCAACACACCGTTGGTAGTCATGGATAGGGAACGTACACCGGGTGTCGCCGCGATGTCGCGCACCAGTTCGACGATATTGGCGCGCACCGTCGGTTCGCCGCCGGTCAGGCGGAATTTATGAAATCCCAGATCGGCAAACAGCCGGACAAAATACAGCACTTCATCGTCCTGCATCATTTCTGCATTCGGCCGGAAGACCATCTCCTCCGGCATACAATAAACGCAGCGCAGGTTGCAGTGGTCGGTCAGGCTGATGCGTAAATAATTAATTGTCCGGCCGAATCGGTCGATAGCCATGGGTGAATCCTTGCTTACCTGTAAATCGTACACTTAATCAGGCAACAATTATATCATCTTTATCTTAAAAACCACTTTCTTCCCGCAAACGCAGGATGTGGTTGGCATGATCGAGTTCGTGCCACACTGCCCGGCGTAGAACTTTGCGAGGGCTCCAGAACTCACCATCGATACCCACCACCTTATTCAGACCTTCCCAGCCGGGTAATAATTCTTGCAGCATTTGGCGGGATACCTGCATACGCTCGAATACTTCACCGGGTAATTCTTCGCGCGGGCCGCCCAGCCCCAAACGGTTGAGATACCACCACTCGGCGCCGCCGACATGACTCAGAATGCCGCGGATGCTCCATCGTTCGGCGGGCGCGTGAAGATCCAACATTTCCGCATCCAGCCCGGCAACGATTTGCATCAGGAGTTCCCGGCTCCACTGCAGGATCAGTAATCCGCGTTGGATGTCTTCCTCCGTAAGGGGCTTCCAATCATGCAGAAACCAGGCGTTGACCTCATACCCATCTTCGACCAGCTCATAATCTTCGTTGATCGAATACACTTCCCAGGTTTCCTCTATCAGGAATTCCACATCCCCAAGCGCCAGCCAGGGTTGATCGGTGTTCTGGTTAATCCAGGCGATGTAGTTTTCCAATGCGGCTGGCAGGATATCCAGGACGGCTTCAGGGGAAGGTCCGTCTGCAAACGCTCCCGGGTGTCCCAGTACCCAGGCCAGACTGCGTCCCTGATAATTATTTTCCAACCCAATTCGAAAAGTCATTGTCTTCTGCTCTCCCTCTAACTGCATGGCAAAAATACCGGGCATGCGTGTTGCTTAACCTGCCTGGCAGGCGCAAGAAATCTATCACAAAAAGACGCAATTTATCCAGATTCGCTTATGACAAGTGACACTATCCCACACAGACCGGTTTGGCTATACTGAAATTGCTGTCGAGTGGTTTGTATCAGCCTTACACCTGGAGGTATTATAATGGCGCAGCGTACCTGGGAGACAATTAAAATCAGTTATTGTCAGCGCGTGGGTAAAGAAGTCAGTTTTGAAGCCCAGGTTGTATATCCGGATTCGATCTTGCCAGATCAGCCACCCCGCATTCTGGCGCATCGTTGTGCTTATGGCACGCAGTGCAACCTCGAAGGCACCCCGAGTTGTGTCTGGTCCGGCACCAACCCGGCTTACGATCCGTTTAAAGCCTGATTATCCTTCATACTCACCCATTCCCCGCTTATTGCTCTCTGGCTTTTCACAAATTAAAACCCCGGGCTGTTTTTCCTTGCCCGGGGTAAATTTGTCTCGTAACGATATTCTCCGTCAGGATATAACACCCAGGTTACGGCCCACCGTGGCGAACGCCTGCAGGCCTAAATCCAGGTCATCGCGGTTGTGGGCAGCGGAAATCATCACCCGGATGCGCGCTTTCCCTTGCGGCACCGTTGGATAACCGATCGCCATGGCGAACACACTATTCTGGAAAAGCTGGCGGCTGAACTCCTGCGCCAATTGCGCTTCACCCAGCATCACCGGTGTGATTGGCGTGACGCTTAGCCCCGTATCGAAGCCGAGTTTGCCCATCTCAGTCTTGAAATAATTGGCGTTATCCCATAAGCGATCCACCAGTTCGGTAGACGATTCCAACAGGTCGACTGCTGCCAGACATGCAGCCACATCAGGCACGGTCATGGCTGAAGAAAACAGGAAGGGCCGGCCACGTTGACGCAGCCACTCAACCACCAGCGGGTTGCCTGCCACCACCCCACCTACCACGCCAAAGGCCTTGGATAGAGTGCCTACTTCGATATCCACTTTGCCGTGCAGGTTGAAGTGATCCACAATGCCGCGCCCGCCGCGGCCCAAAACGCCTTCACCATGGGCGTCATCTACCATTAACAATGCCTCATACTGGCGAGTGACTGCGTAGATACGATCCAGCGGGGCGATATCGCCATCCATACTGAACACGCCGTCTGTGACCACCAATGCCCGGCGGTATTTACTCCGCTCAGTTTTAAGTACCCGTTCCAGGTCGCCGGCATCGGCATGTTGAAAGCGGATAATCGGGGCGCGGGAGAGCCGGCAGCCATCGATTATGCTGGCGTGATTCAATTCGTCAGAAAATATGGCATCTTCTTTACCCACCAGAGCCGGGATGGTCGCCAGGTTGGCATTAAATCCGGATTGGAACGTTATGGCGGCTTCCACTCCCTTAAATGCTGCCAGGCGGGCTTCGAGCTGGGTATGCAGATCCATGGTACCGGCGATCGAACGCACGGCAGCCGGACCAACGCCGTGAGTTTGCATCGCCTGGCGCACAGCCTCAACCAGTTTGGGATGGTTTGCCAGCCCCAGATAATTGTTCGAGCAAAAATTGAGCACCTTCTTGCCATCCACGATCAACCAGGCGCCCTGGGGCGAGCTTAATGTACGGATCTGGTTATACAACCCGGAATCTTTTAATTGCTGGATTTCTTCCTGAATCCAGTCTAACCTGTGCGATACGGTATCGGTCGTCATATCGTTTTCTCCATCGAAAAGGTTATCGGGTTTTATCATTAGCAGAGCGTTTGCGTCCCAATCCTAACAACCTGCCGAAGATTTCGGACGCGGTAGGAATTTCAGATTGCGGGATTTGCTCGCTGCTCCAGTCAGCTGCCAGGCGTTGCTGCCACCAGCGTTGGCGGCTTTCATAGGCGCGTTGTAATCGTTCCTGCAGTTTTTCCTGATCCTGGTTAAATATATCTTCGCGGATATTGCTCAACACGCTGATGTAACCATCCAGGATACGCAGCATATTCTCCCGGTTGTACAGGGCGGATGAAGCCAGCGCCGACGGCTGCCCCATCTGTGTAATTGGGCCGGTGACTTCGGCATAGGGGCGCCCCGCCAGCTTCCGTCCCTCAAACCACCCGGGCTGATCGACTGTAGCATTCACCAACGCTGCTGCGATCAACTGCGGCAAAATATGGGTCGCGCCCATCAGACTGTCGAGTTCTACCAGTTCAGCGAAAAGGGGCGTGGCGCCCAGCAATCGGGTAAGGTCTGCTGCCAGTTTCACGGCTGCGGAAGCCGTACCCGGGGGTGAGGCGATCAGCACCGGGGTATCGCGAAACAGGTCTCCGCTCGCTGCTTCCTGTCCTGAGTCGGGTATGTGCAGGTAAGCCGGGTTGATCACCATAATCAGCCCGACATAATAACAACCCTCGGGCAGGTATTCTGCGCCCCACCCGGCGACCACACTTTTTACCGGCGCGGTGTCCATCACCACCGTGCCTTCTCGCAGGTTGGGGGCGATGATTTTTAAGGTTTCCTGGATTTCGTTTACTGGCAGAGCAACAAAGACGATATCGGCTTCACTGACTGCGTTGGGCAGGTTGATGTAGACCCTGTCCAGGGCGCCCAGTTTTTCTGCCTTGCGCGCCTTGGCCAGGTCACGATCGTAACCGCGCCGCTCCAGCAAATCTCCTTTATCTTTTAATGCCAGCCCGATGGAGGTGCCAATCTGCCCCAGACCAATGATAGTAATGTTTACGGTCATTCGCTTTTTTACTCCAGATCTGCCCGGCTGGATTTCCTGAATGGATTAACTGGTTTCGTCGGCGGATTGCAGCAAGGCCAATAATTTATCTTCCCGCGACTGAGGGGGGCGCGGCAGGGGTTCCTGATGCCGGCGGATTAGCTGGACGGTTAGCGGAGCAGAACCGCAGGTATCCGCCAGGTCTGCACCCCAAACAGGGTGCTGTTGGGCGACCACAAAAGCCCGTCGCCAACCAACTGGCGAGTTATGTCCCCAACGAAGTACCTGTCCTGGAACCAGACGGTTTGCCAGCACGATTAAAATTCGCTCCCAGACGGTCAAGCGAATCCGGGTTTTGCCAACATCGTGCAACAGGGCTGCCTGGAATAGATGCTCATCTGCCAGCTCCGGTTGAAAGTGGGTGGCGTGTTGAATTTTACGTAAAACCCGTAAGGCATGGACCTGTTCACCCGCAGAAAGTTGCTCGAATAAGCGTCTTTGACCCGGGGAGAGGATTAAATACGCCTGCTGCAGGTCAGCTGCAGCAGGCGTGGCAGTCAGGGCATTCCAGAACTGGCGGGTGCGATAGGCAATCCGCATGGACGTCATCCTACCAGCAGAGTAAACAGGCTCCGCAAGGGCGGTCCAAGCAGGAAACCAAGCAGATCCACTCCGAGGTATGGGCCGACAAAGATCACCAGTAACAGGATCATCGGACCATACGGGCGGATCGCTTCCAGGCGATAAGACCACTCGACGGGCAAGAAATAGTCCAGAATTTTATCCCCATCCAGGGGTGCAAGGGGAATCAAATTAAAGAGCATCAGCACCAGGTTGATGAAGATAAACTGGGTGAGTAGCATGGACAGGTTGGGCAGGTTGCCAGCCGGGAATTGAGGGATCAGCCAGCCAAGCTGGAAGGGAATGGCTGCCAGAATGGCAAGCAATAAGTTGGACATCGGCCCGGCCAGAGCCACTAACATTAAAGCCGCCCGGCTATGTCGCCGGAGCACTGCCGGGTTAATTGGCACAGGTTTCGCCCAGCCAAAACCGGCAAGCAACAACATCAACGAGCCAAACACATCCAGGTGGGCCAGCGGATTGAGCGTCAGGCGACCGTGCAGGCGGGGAGTGTTATCCCCAAACCGGTCAGCGACCACGGCATGCGCCAGTTCGTGAATGGTAAAGGCAACGATTAACACGACGATATTCGAAAGGACAGTCGCCAGATTTAAACCGCCAAGCAGCATCTTTTTCCTCCGGGAAGATGATTATACCATTCACAGCCTGAAGGACTACGGGCGCGGACCCGGCTTAATCCAGCACACATATTCCCGCCAGGCCTGCATGGTAGAATCTGCCGGGGTATGCAGGCGGGCACGATAAAGAACGCATGATACGGATAATCAAGCTACTGATTGGGGTAATTCTGTGCGCGAGCTTCCTGGGCAGCAGCCAGGTGTTGCTGAGCGAGCCTGTGGAGCAGGTGCGCGCCTACACCCGTCCTCTGGAATTTGATTATGTAAGCTGGACGCTGGATGCCTTGTGGGTGAAATGGCAGCAGCTTTCTATGGGCAATGAACGATTTATCCCAAGTGAAAATCAGACTCAACTGGTTCTGGATTATCTGGAGCTGGTCGAGCAAATCCGCCAGCGGGAAAATGAAATCGCTCGTATTTATGCTGATCCTGCAGTGCAGGATCCCCAGGCTGAAACGGCAGAATTGCGTGAGCAATTGAGGGTGTTTCAGGTCAGGCACGACATCCTGGCGCCCGTCGCGGAATCCATTTTTGAGGCTCAGCTAACTGCAGTTTTACGCGATCTGGATCTCGCCATGTTAGGCCAACCCGTTCCCCCGGTCCTTTTTCATATTACCGGTCCGCCCAATGCCCTGATTGTTTCACCTCGTCAGGTCATCCGTCAGGATGCCAATATTTCCATTTCCCCGCACATGAACCTGGAAGAGATTACCCGGTTGGAAGAGCAGGTGGCGCAGGGGTTGGGTGTCTCCACTCTGGTAGTAGGGGTGGGCGGCGTGGGGTTGTACCCGACCATGGTGATGCCAACCACCGACATCAACTGGCTGGCGGAGGTGGTGGCGCATGAGTGGGTGCACAACTTTCTTACTCTACGCCCCCTGGGCGCCAGCTACCTATCCAGTTCGGAGCTGCGTATAATGAATGAAACTGCAGCAGGTATCGCTGGTAAGGAGATTGGCAGGGCTTTGATCACACGCTTTTATCCTGCCTACCTGCC
>JAGUYX010000003.1 GCA_020061145.1 Anaerolineales bacterium
GACCACCCGAAAAAGATGGTAGAGGGCGACAATCTGAAGATGCACTTCGGGTGGAGCTGCAAGTTTTCCGATCCAGAGATAATGCAGGAAAAATAACGAGCCGGTTTGTGGTTCAACCGTATAAGGAGTGCGAAACAGCCACTCCCCGTAACTTCCGCTGAGCATGTTCGCCAGGTAGGTGTTTACGTCTTCAATACCAAATACTGCCCCGCTGAAAACCCATTCCTCCCCCTGCATGGCGAAACCCAGCAGGTATGGCAGGCTGGTGACCAGGGCGACGAATAAGGCGTATCCCAGCACCCACCGGCGTTCGTTTGAGGTCATCCCGTTCATAGAGGGTAATCCTACCTGTTTCTGTTTCCCGCCGCAACCCCCTGATATATAATCATTCTATGCCCAACCTACACTTCTCCTCCCACACCCTGGATAAAAACCCGCGGGCGGATTCCATCCGGCGCATCCTGCGCCGCGCCCTGCAGGCCGTCGACCCGGCTGAAGCGGTGAAATCCCACCTGCGCCTGGATCAAGACGGCAACCTGGTCGCCGGCACCGGCGAAACGGCGATCTCCTACCCGCTGCACGCCTTCGACCATGTTTACCTGGTCGGGGCGGGCAAAGCGGTGGCGCCCATGGCCCTGGCAGCCACCGAAATCCTGGGGGATCAGCTCAGCGCCGGGGTGTTGATCGCCAAAGCCGGGCACCTGGGCGATTCCTTCCAGCCCGCCGATTTCCCTCACCTGCGGTTTTACGAAGCCGGGCACCCCGTGCCGGACGAGCGCGGCGTGCACGCCACCCGCAAGGCGCTCGAGCTGCTCCGCAAAGCCGGCGAACATGACCTGGTGCTGTGCCTGATCTCCGGCGGCGGCTCGGCATTGCTCACCCACCCGGCGCAGGGCCTCGAGCTGAACGACCTGCAGCAGCTCACCCGCCGCCTGCTGGAGAGCGGCGCCACGATCAACGAGATCAACTGCCTGCGCAAACACCTGGACGAGGTCAAAGGCGGCGGACTGGCCCAGGCGGCTTCCCCGGCGCGCCTGATCACCCTGATCCTTTCCGACGTGATCGGCGACCCGCTGGACGTGATCGCTTCCGGCCCCACCGTGGCCGATCCGACCACGTTTTCCACAGCCTGGCAGGTGTTGGAGCGTTACCGCCTGCTGGATGTCACCCCTTCCGCCATTCGCCAGCGCCTCCTCGCCGGTCGTGCGGGGGAGATCGACGAAACCCCCAAGCCGGGGTACTCCCTGTTTTCCCGCGTCCAGAACCTGATCATCGGCAGCAACCGCCTGGCTGCCTGCGCCGCCATCGAGCAGGCGCAACGGGAAGGTTTTTCCGTCCTGCTGCTCACCACCTCGCTCCAGGGTGAGGCTTCCCAGGCGGGGCGTTTCCTGGCCTCCCTGGCGCACGAGCTGGCGCGCTACAATGCCCCGCTCCCCCGGCCCGCCTGCCTGGTGTTGGGCGGCGAAACCACGGTCACCCTGCGCGGCAAAGGGCTGGGCGGGCGCAATCAGGAAATGGCGCTTGGCGCGGTAAGCGACCTGGACGGGCTGGAAAATGTGCTGCTGCTCACTCTGGCGACGGATGGCGATGACGGCCCCACCGGCGCCGCCGGCGCAGTGGTCAGTGGGGAGACCCTGCAGCGGGCCTTCGCCCAGGGGTTATCCCCGCATCTTTACCTGGCGGATAACGACTCCTACCATTTCTTCGCCGCCCTGGATGACCTGCTCAAACCCGGCCCCACGCTGACCAACGTCAACGACCTGGCTTTTATTTTTACGGATTAGCCTGGCTCTGCGGTTCCGCCTGGGTCACCCCCCGCCAGACCGCGTCCAGCGCCTGCAGGGCGGTCAGGTTGCGCACCGGCCAGGCTTTCTGCATCTCTTCCGGCTGGTCGAAGAAATTACGCCCGAAGGTCAGGTGCGCCCCGTCTTCCTGCAACCCCCCATCCGGCAAAGCCTGCACGGCCCGCCAGTAATTCCACAAGGGGATTTCATACTCCCGCGCCAGGCGGACGATGGCGGCATTGATACTGCCATCCCCCTCCAGGTTATCCGCTTTGGTGGAAAGCACCGGCACCACCCCATTTTCGATATAGAACTCGATAATCCGGCGCATCTGCGGCTCGAAACGCTCCGGGTGCCAGACGTCGTTGGTGCCCAGCATGATCAACACGAAGCTGGGACGGTGCACCCGGTATTCGCAGGCGATCGGGAATTCGCCCGGCTCGCAGAACTTCCGGTCGGCCCACAGCGGCACAAACGCCGACGAAGCGTTCATCCCGGACTTCGCCGCCAGGCTGGTGCGCCCGTAGGAGCCCTGAAAGGCAGCGATGACCTCCTGCAAATTGCTGTAGTCGCCCAACGTATAAAAGCGCGGCCCGCGGTCGAAATCGCCCAGGAACCACGCCGGAGTTCCGCCGCAATCGCCCACCTTGGAAAAGGCCAGCGGGTTATTGCCCAACGCCAGCCCGCGCCGGTAAATCTCGCGTGCCCGCTGGCTGACTCCCGCGGGCACCACCGGCCAATCCTGCCAGTTGACCGGGGCGGCAGTCGGCGAAGGGTCCGTTTGCGCGGCTGCCCCCGGCGTGGGCGTTGGCTCGCCCGGCTTAACGGTTGGCGAATGCGGCAATTCCGGCGTGGGTGTGCTGGCCGGTTGGGAGGTTTGCGTGGGGGTCGCTGCGCCCCGCTGCGACTCCGCGGGTAAAGTGGACGGCGCCCCGGCGACCGCGGGCACCCGGCAGCCGCTGATCAGGATACCGGCGGCGAGCAACAGGCTCCACCAGCCGGCCCGGCCGAAAAACCGGTGTACGCCCCCGTTCAACGACCCACCCTCTCCGCCGGGCGAAAACGCAGCGCCGACCAGGTTTCATCCAGGGCAATCTGGGTCACCGGGCGCAACCCGGCCTGCTCCAGCGGAGCCCAGCCCCCATCCCGGTAGAGATCCACATTTTTCCCGGAGCTTTTCTTCGGGTAAGCCGCCCAGAACAGCCCGTCGTGTTCCAGCGCGGCCAGAGCCACCGGGGCATATTCGGCCAGCTCCGCCTGGGACGCAGCGAAGAGCAGCACCGCCTGGGGTTTACCTTCCCCGCTCGTGCGCAGCGAGATCCCCTCCGCCGCAGCCTGCAGGGCCTCCAGCATCCCGGGCGGCGGGTTAACCACCCGCGCCTCCATCCCGGGCATCAGGCGCATTTTTTTAAAGAGGTTGGGTGTCAACATTTTTCTGGCCTCCATCCGGCATGCCGGCCGGCACGCCAGCCGGCACGCCGGGTGTTTTGATATCTTTATGATAATCGGAAAGGGGA
>JAGUYX010000256.1 GCA_020061145.1 Anaerolineales bacterium
AATCCCCGCAGAGCATATTATTCTGGATCCCGGGATCGGTTTTGGTAAAACCGTAGACCAGAACCTGGAATTGCTGAACCGCCTGGATGAAATTCGCTCATTGGGTTATCCGCTTTTGCTTGGCCCTTCCCGGAAATCCTTTATCGGTTATACTCTGAACCTGCCTCCCGATCAACGCCTGGAGGGAACGGCGGCTGCGGTGGCGGTGGGGATTGTCCGCGGCGCTGATATCGTGCGTGTGCATGATGTCGAGCAAATGGTTCGCGTGGCGCGCATGACAGATGCTATCCTGGGCAGACGTGCCGCCATCCAAACAACTGCCTGAGATTTAACTTTTTTTTCAATTATTGCTCAACGAATCGCAAGATTCGTTTTATACTTTTAACCCCACAGCTCGAGGAAAAGGAGTCAAGATGAGACAGGATGTTTTTGGCGCATTGGCGTCATTTACCACACCTCACGGAAGTTATGCCTATTATCGTCTGGCAAAACTTGAAGAAGCCGGACTGACAACCTTGAAGCGCTTGCCGGTTTCCATCCGTATCTTGCTGGAATCGGTTTTGCGGTTGTGTGATGAGAAACAGATTACCCGCCAGGATGTCATCAATCTGGCGGCCTGGAAACCACAGGCGAAACGCCCCAGCATGCCTTTCCTGCCGGCGCGAGTGGTGATGCAAGATTTTACCGGCGTGCCGGCAGTGGTGGATCTGGCTGCCATGCGCGCTGCGGTGGCGCGGTTAGGCGGCGATCCACGCAAGATTAACCCCGTCGTGCCGGTTGACCTGGTGATCGATCATTCGGTTCAGGTGGACTTCTTTGCCTCGCCCGATGCCCTGATGCGCAATGCCGACCTGGAGTTTCAGCGTAACCGGGAACGCTACGAGTTTTTACACTGGGGACAAAAAACCTTCTCCAACTTCCGCGTGGTGCCGCCCGCCACCGGTATCGTGCATCAGGTCAATCTGGAATATCTGGCGCAGGTAGTCATGCTCAAGGAAGAACCCGGTGAAACGCCGCTGACTTACCCGGACACCCTGGTAGGCACTGATTCACACACCACCATGATCAATGCCCTGGGTGTTCTGGGTTGGGGTGTAGGCGGAATTGAAGCCGAAGCCTCCATGCTGGGTCAGCCAATCGATATGTTGATCCCCGACGTGGTCGGGTTTAAGCTCTTTGGTAAGGTCAAAGAAGGGGTGACCGCTACCGACATGACTCTGCGGGTGGTGCAGATGTTACGCGAGAAGGGTGTGGTGGGGAAATTTGTCGAGTTCTACGGGCCTGGGCTGGCCAGCATGTCTTTACCCGACCGGGCGACGATTGCCAATATGGCGCCTGAATACGGCGCCACCATGGGTTTCTTCCCGGTGGACGAGGAAACCCTGCGTTATTTACGCCTGACCGGGCGTCCGGAGGAACTGGTGGCCCGGGTTGAAGCCTACACCAAAGCTCAGGGCCTGTTCCGCACCCGCCACACGCTGGATCCCGAGTTTACCGATAAGCTGGAACTCGACCTGGGAACCGTTGAACCGAGCCTGGCCGGGCCCAAGCGTCCGCAGGATAGAGTTTCCTTAAAAGAAATGCGCAGTAAATTCCGCCAGGCGCTGACAGCCGGGACGAAAGAACTGGGTTTTGGATTACCGGCGGAAGCTGTGGATAAGAGCTACACCATTGGGACCAATGGCGCGTCGGCCGAGATGAAACACGGTTCTGTGGTGATTGCCGCCATTACGTCCTGCACCAACACCTCTAACCCCTCCGTAATGGTGGGCGCCGGATTGTTGGCGAAAAAGGCGCTCGAGCGTGGGTTGAAAGTCAAGCCGTATGTAAAAACCAGCATGGCGCCGGGATCACGTGTGGTGACCAACTATCTGGAGCATGCCGGTTTGCTCGCACCCCTCGCTGAACTTGGTTTCAATGTGGTCGGCTATGGTTGCACGACCTGTATCGGCAATTCCGGGCCGCTCCCTCCCAAGGTGGTGGAGGCGATTAATAATGCCGATTTAGTCGCCGCAGCAGTGCTCTCCGGCAACCGCAATTTCGAAGGGCGCATCCATCCTTACGTCAAAGCCAATTACCTGGCCTCCCCACCTCTGGTCGTGGCGTATGCCCTGGCGGGCACGGTGGATATCGACCTGGATGACGAACCCCTGGGGTTGGGTAAAGACGGCAAACCGGTTTACCTGCGCGATATCTGGCCGAGCAGCAAGGAAATTATGGATACCATCCAGCAAAGCGTGCGACCGGAGATGTTTACCGAAAGATATGCGGATGTGTTTACCGGTAATGAAACCTGGAATCGTATCAGCGCACGGGGTGGAGATCTGTACGAGTGGGACCCTGAGTCGACCTATATTCAGGAACCGCCTTTCTTTTCCGACCTGACTCAGCAAATTCCCCCGATCAAGGACATTTTGAAGGCGCGCGTGCTTGCCCTTCTGGGAGATTCCATCACTACCGATCACATCTCGCCGGCGGGCGCTATCCCGGCGGACAGCCCGGCAGGTAAATATCTGCAAGAAAAAGGAGTAAAAATCCGGGACTTTAATTCCTACGGATCACGGCGCGGCAATGACCGCGTGATGACGCGCGGTACCTTTGCCAATATCCGCTTGAAAAACCGGCTGGTGCCCGGCGTGGAAGGCGGTTATACACGCCATTTTCCGGAGGGTGCCCAAGCCACAATATTCGAAGCAGCCATGCAGTATCAGCAGGAAGGGGTGCCATTGCTGGTGATTGCCGGTAAGGAATATGGCACCGGCTCCAGCCGAGATTGGGCAGCCAAAGGCACCCTGTTATTGGGCGTGAGAGCCGTGATTGCCGAGTCTTACGAGCGCATTCACCGCTCCAACCTGGTGGGGATGGGAGTCTTACCATTGGAATTCCTCCCCGGGCAGAATGCAGATACCCTGGGATTAAGCGGTGAAGAAACTTACACTATTCAGGGTCTCTCTGATGGGCTGGCTCCCGGCAAGCAATTTAATGTGGAGGCGATATCCCCGGAGGGTAAAGTTACTCGTTTTCAGGTAAAAGCCCGCCTGGACACCGACCTGGAAGTGGAATATTTCCGCAACGGCGGTATACTCCATACCGTTTTACGAAATATGGTGCGCGGCTGAAACTCGAACGCTTCCGCCGGTCGCTAAACGAACAAAGCATAACCCCGGTGTTCCCCTGGAACCGTTTCGGAATGCCTCCCGATCCCAACCAGTGCGCCGGGGTTTTCTAACGTTTTTCTTATTTCAATCGGTTAAAACTGTAACCAGATTCCCTGCTGTAACCCCCTCGAATTGCGGGGTTACAGTCCAGGAGAAAAGTCAGGAGGGAAGCTGCATGAGTATGGATACACAAGATCGAACCACGACGCCGGCAGAAACGGTGGCTTTTAAAGCAGAAATCCGCCAGTTGCTGGATATTCTGGTGCATTCCCTGTATACGGAGCGTGAGATTTTTCTGCGCGAATTGATCTCCAATGCCGCCGACGCCCTGAGCCGGGTACACTTTGAAATGTTAACTTCGCGCGACGTCCTCGACCCGGATGTGGAGCTAAAAATTCACTTGCAGGCGGATAAGGCAGAACGAATCCTGACCATCACCGATACTGGCATTGGTATGACCCGCGATGAGCTTATCGAAAACCTGGGCACCATTGCT
>JAGUYX010000278.1 GCA_020061145.1 Anaerolineales bacterium
CGCCGCCGCTTATTGGGATCAGGTGACCATCGATTATCCGGACTCTGAACTGGTTCAGCGCGCTTCGTTTTTAGCCGGGATTTGTTATTATCGCCTGCAGCGTTATCAGGAAGCACACACTACCTTCGAGCGCGCCCAGAGTCAGGCGACCAATCAGGCAGAACGCACGGCTGCGCTCTTATGGGTGGGAAAATCCTGGATGGCTCTTGGAAACGCCGAGGAAGCCGGGAACGCCTGGCAGCAAGCAGCCCTGGGCGATCCCAGCGGCTATTATTCGGAACGCGCCCGCGAATTGCTCGCCGGAGTCGAACCCTTCGCCACGCCGGTAGCTTATGATTTCAGCTACGACCGGGAAAGTGAAAAAAGCCAGGCGGAAACCTGGCTGCGCACCGTGTTCAATCTTCCCGAAAATACCGACCTGAGTGCGCCCGGCCCCCTGGCCGATAATCCATATCTGCAACGTGGCGCTTTCCTGTGGGAGCTGGGCCTTTACCTGGAAGCTCGCCAGGAATTCGAAAACCTGCGGCTGTCAGTACAGAATGATCCGGCGGACAGTTACCGGCTGGGATTGTATTTAATCGATCTGGGTTTGTATCGCCCGGGAATTGTCGCCATCCGCCAGGTGCTCAATCTGGCCGGGCTGGATGATGCCGGCACATTAACCGCGCCAAAGTTTTTCAACCGCCTCCGGTTTGGCACCTACTTCAGCGATTTGATCATCCCTGCTGCTCAGGAAAATGGTTTCCATCCGTTATTTGTTTTCAGTCTGGCGCGTCAGGAGAGCCTGTTCGAAGGTTTTGTCCGTTCCTCCGCCGGCGCGCGTGGGGTGATGCAAATTATTCCCAGCACGGGTCAGAGTATCGCTTCCCGGCTGGGCTGGCCCCCCGGATACACCGCAGAAGATCTTTACCGTCCGTTGGTGAGCATCACCCTGGGAACCAGCTACCTGGCGCAACAACGGGACACGTTCAATGGCAACCTGTATGCCGCTTTAGCAGCTTACAATGGCGGCCCGGGGAACGCTCAGGTCTGGGCAGACCTGGCAGGCAACGACCCCGACCTGCTGCTGGAAATTATCCGCTTTGATGAAACCCGGCGCTATATACAGGCGATTTTTGAAAATTACAAAATTTATTACCAGCTCTACGATCGTTCCCCCTGATAGATCGACCCGGGTGTCTGGCTATGGAGCGGGTGTGGCTATCTCGCCGGTCGTTTGCCCGTCGCCCGGTTGCTCAACAAATAAATACCATTCGGTAACATGGGCAAACCGGTCGCTCATATCAAATAACGGGCCGGTGCGTACTCCCTGCACCTGGTTGTCCACACCAAACGAATAAACCGGATAAAACAGGGGTAATGCCGGCAATTCCTGCGAAAACCTGACCTGAAAATTGCGATATAAACGCAATCGCTCTTCGAAATCTACTGCGACACGCGCCGCTTCCAGGTATTCGCTTGCCTGCCGGTCGTTCCAGTTGGAATAATTCTGACCGTTAGGAGTCTGCGCCTGGTGCCAGAAGGGATAGGGGTCCGGGTCGGGAGAGTTGGCTGTGGTGAAATCAACCAGCGCAGCCTGGTATGTGCGTGGCTCGAGGTAATTGTCCACCAGTTGGTCATAGCTGACCGCTTCCAGGGTAACCTGTACGCCAATCTCCTGCCAGTATCCCTGAATGGCTTCCGCCAGGGCAGTATGAAAAGGCGTATCCGGGTGAACCAGTTCGAAGGACAAGGCCTGCCCTTCTTTCTGGCGTACACTACCCCCTTCGACCGGAATGGTATATTCTGTGCTGCGCAGCAGGTTTACCGCTTCTTCCGGCTGGTAGGGGATTTCCACCTGACCTTCATAAACTGCCCAGGTGCCGGGGTAAATCGGCCCGGTGGCCAGGATAGCCTGCCCATTGAGAATATTATCGATCATATACTGGCGGTTGAGCGCCATATATAACGCCCGGCGCACTTCGACTTCCTGCAAAAAGGGCGCCGATTCCTGATCGAGATTGAACAGGATCAATGACAGTTCCGGCAATCGGCTGGAATAGATGCCTAATTCCGGCAATTTCAACGCCTGCTCCAGAACTTCAGGGGGTAGCTGACTGATGCCTGTGATTTCCCCGGCTTCATAAGCCGCCAATGCCGCCCGGGCATCGGGATAATAGCGGAAGATGAATTCGTCCAGAAAGGCGCGCGCCTGATAATAATCACCAAAGGCCTGTAAGATCACTCCTTTGATTTCGCCTTCCTCCACGATCAATGAATCGAAACTGTAAGGGCCGGTGCCTACCGGATTGAGATTGAAAGGATCATTTACGATTTCCGCCGGGGTGAGTTCCCCTAACAGGTGGTATGGCAACACGCCAAAAGTCAGCAGGTCCAGGAAGGGGGCGTAAGGTTCAGGAAGGCGGATTTGAAGCGTGTGCTCGTCGAGTAAACGGACTTCGACTTTATTCCAGATTTCCCGGATATCGCCTGGCAGAGGAAAATTCTCGTCCCGCATCAATTCGATGGTAAAAATAATATCCTGGCTGGTAACGGGTGTACCATCGTGCCAGCGCGCATTTTGCCTCAGGGCAAAGTTGTAGACCGTGCCATCGCGGGACATACCCCAGGATTCGGCCAGGTCCGGTTGGGCAATGCCGCGGTCGTCATAGCGAATCAATCCGCTGAACAACAGGCGATTCACGTCACGATCAACCGGGTTATAAATATCCAGAAGAGGGTTGAAGCGCCCGGCGGAACCGATCAATCCTTCGGCATAAACCCCACCTGTCGCCGGTTCGGGAGGCGCAACCACAGCCTGAAGCGCAGGTTGCTGGCTTAACAACAGGGCGGCAATCGCAACCAGCGCCAATAATACGATAATAAGCTGCAAACGCAGACGTTTCATGAGTGTGAGGGAAAAAAGGGGCGCCTGCGGGTTCTGGCAAAACCAGCTTTTCTGATGAAGCCTGTTTTCCCTGCGCCGGATCGCTCAGGCGCTCTCCCGGGTCGCCCCAATCGTTTTGAAAGTTCCGGATTATCCGGTAAACAACACAATTGCAATCGCCATGATGAAGAAAACAACACTCAGGATGATGGTGATCCGAAAAAGGGTCTTTTCAATCCCACGCCGGGCAGAAAAAAACCCGCCTGCCTCGCCGCCTGCCAAACCACCCAGTCCGGCGCCTTTACTCTGCAAAACCACGCTGGCGATCAACGCGATAGAGATTATAATCATGCCTACATTTAGAAATACGCCCACAGAATACCTCCAGCGATTAATCGAACCGGTTGTTCCGGCGCTCCTCACTTGAGCAGCGGGATTATACCTGCTGCGCAGTGAATCCGTCAACCGCCAGCATTCCACATTCTCTTTGAGCTGAATACCTCATGCACGAGTATGTAATCAACCTGCACATGCACACGCCGTACTCCGATGGATTTGGGACGCATGCTGAAATCGCCCGGGAAGCCTTGCAGGCCGGAATCGACGTGGTTATCGTTACTGATCATAACGTGCTGGTACGCGGGTTGGAAGGTTATTACCGCGAAGGCGAACGTAAAGTTCTGTTATTGACCGGTCAGGAAGTTCACGATCAGGACCGACAACCCCAAAAGAATCACCTGTTGGTTATCGGCGCCAGTCGAGACGTGGCGACCTTCGCTGACGATCCTCAAAGGCTGATCGATGCCGCTCGCCAGGCAGGAGGGTTGACTTTTATGGCGCATCCCCGCGACCCGGCTGCGCCGGCGATTGGCGAGGACGATCTGGGCTGGGTGAGCTGGGATGTCGATCGCTTCACCGGGTTGGAAATCTGGAATGCCCTTTCCGAGTTAAAAGGTCGGATCAAAACCAAATTGCATGGTTTATATTATGTGTTCCGCCCAAAACAGATCGCCGTCGGCCCATACCCGGAAGTCATCCAACGTTGGGACGGGCTGTTAAATCAGGGCAAACGCGTGGTTGGAATTGGAGGGTCTGACGCCCATGCACTGCCGGTACGCGCCGGCATTTTGCGCCGGACGGTGTTTCCCTATCGTTTTCACTTTTCCGGCATCAATACGCATATCCTCACCCCCGATCCTTTGAGCGGTGATGAAACACAAGATCGCGAGTTGGTGCTGGCGTCCTTACGGCAGGGTCACGCGTTTGTTGGTTATGACCTGCCTGCGCCTACCCGGGGTTTCAAGTTCACCGCCCAAAGCCGCGAGCAGTTCGCCTGGATGGGGGATGAAATCCTACTCCAGGATGGGGTGACTTTTCAAATCCACCTGCCCCTGATCACCCGGTGTAGTTTGATTAAAAATGGGAAACCAATGAAGACCTGGGAGAACCGGCAGAATTGCACGTATATCACCAGCGAGCCGGGTGTATATCGGGTGGAAGTCCACATCGATTATCTTGGCAAACTGCGCGGCTGGATTTTCAGCAATCCAATTTATGTCCGCTCAGTGGATTAGTCTCCACTGCTCAGTACGGGTAATTTGGTGCCTTACTCCGGCTTGCAGGGAAAATTGACACTTCCAATCCCTCAAAACTGGCGTATAATAACCCCATAAACCGCCCGTTTGTTCTATAAATAAAGAGAGAAGTTTATGCCATTTAAACTTGTCGCACCCTTTCAAGCTACCGGGGATCAGCCTGAAGCCATTCAAGGTTTGATTAGAGGTGTTGAGGAATCCAAAAAACACCAGGTGCTGTTGGGAGCTACCGGAACAGGCAAAACCTTCACGATCGCCAATGTGATTGCGCAACTGGATATGCCGGCGCTGGTGATGGCGCACAACAAAACCCTGGCAGCCCAGCTCTACGCGGAATTCAAGGAATTCTTCCCGGAAAACGCCGTGGAGTATTTTGTCTCCTATTACGATTATTATCAGCCGGAAGCTTACGTTCCCCGCCACGACCTGTATATCGAAAAAGAAGCCGAGATCAATGATGAGATCGAACGGCTGCGCCTGGCAGCCACGACCGCGCTGATGTCGCGCAAGGATGTGGTTATTGTGGCGTCGGTCTCCTGCATTTATGGCCTGGGAAACCCGGAAGCTTACGGACGGGTGGTGATTAACCTGGAAAGCGGCAATATTTACCGGCGTAATGCCTTACTGCGCCAGTTGATCGATGGGCATTACGAACGAAATGATTTGGATTTGCGTCCCGGCACCTTTCGGGTGCGCGGCGATACCCTGGACATTATTCCGGCGTACCAGGATCGGATGGGTTATCGCATCACCTTTTTCGGCGATGAAGTCGAACGTATTCTGGAATTTGATGCAGTGACCGGCGAGATGCGCCGCGAACTAGCCGCAACCTATATTTACCCTGCCAAACATTACATCACCGAAGAAGAAAAACTCCAACAGGCGATTGCGGATATCGAAAGAGAGCTGGAAGAACAACTGGACCGATTGAATAAAGCCGGTAAATTGCTCGAGGCGCAACGCCTGCAACAACGCACCCGGTACGACCTGGAAATGCTGCGGGAGGTCGGTTATTGTTCCGGGGTGGAAAACTACTCCCGCCACCTTGACCAACGCCCGGCGGGTTCTGCCCCGTGGACGTTGATGGATTACCTGCCCAGCGAATATTTGTTGATCATCGATGAATCGCACATGACCATACCGCAGGTTCGGGGTATGTATAACGGGGATCGTTCGCGTAAACAGACCCTGGTCGAATTTGGTTTTCGCCTTCCCTCCGCCCTGGATAACCGGCCATTAACCTTTAAAGAATTTGAAAAGAAGATGGGCTACACCATCTACACATCAGCCACCCCCGGCCCTTATGAGTTGGAACGGGCTGAAGCCACCGTGGAACAAATTATCCGCCCAACCGGACTTGTCGATCCGGAGGTAGAGGTGCGCCCGGTCAGCGGACAGATCGACGATCTGGTTTCAGAAATCTACCAGCGGGTAGAACGGGGGGAACGCACCCTGGTAACCACCCTGACCAAGCGTATGGCGGAAAAACTGTCCGATTACCTGATGGAACTGGGAATGAAGGTGCACTACCTGCACTCGGAAATCGATACCCTGGAACGGGTGGGCATCCTGCGCGATCTTCGGCTGGGTGTATTCGATGTGGTGGTAGGCATTAATCTCCTGCGAGAAGGTCTCGACCTGCCCGAGGTTTCCCTGGTCGCCATCCTGGATGCCGATAAGGAGGGGTTCCTGCGCTCGGATACCGCCCTGATTCAGACCATCGGCCGCGCCGCCCGGCACGTAAACGGCAAGGTAATTATGTACGCTGACCGGATCACCGATTCGATGCGGCGCGCTATTGATGAAACTAACCGCAGGCGAGCCAAACAGGTTGCTTATAACGAGGCGCATGGCATCCAACCGGTGAGCATCTTCAAAGCTGTCCGTGATCTGACCGACCAGCTCTCCCGCCCGGTGGTGGCGGAACACTCGCCGGAATATCGCACACGGGAAAGCAAGGGAATCCCGAAATCGGAGCTGAGCCGGCTGATCAGCGAGCTGGAAGTCCAGATGAAAGAAGCTGCCAGGAACCTGGAATTCGAAAAAGCGGCGTTGCTGCGTGATCAGATTTTCGAGTTACGCGGCATCCTGGCGGAGGAAAAAGGCGCGGCTCCCTGGGAACGGGTACGTTATCTGGCAGGTGAATCCCGGTAAAGCGGTGGACTTACCCCAAATTATAAAAAATCACTGGAAAATTCACAGCACCTCTACTCGACATTCATAACTTCTTCACAGGTGGTTGATATCCTTAGTACATCCCGGAAATAAAAAAATTACTATACACCCGGGGAAAAAGGAGATCAACGAAATGAAGAAAGTGTTAATTACGCTCGGTATTGGCGCATTGGTGTTTGTAGCTTTGGTGGGGGCTGGTGTGGCTTACGCACAATCCACCACACCCCCGTCGCCGGAAGACTTCACTCCCCCCGCATGGGGACCCAGCGGCATGATGGGAGGGCGCGGTTTTGCTGGTCACATGGGTGGATATGCCCAGACCGGTGAATACGGACTGATGCACGATACCATGGTCGCTACCTTTGCCGAAGCCCTGGGCATCGATGTTGCTGAACTCGAAGAGCGCCTGGCGAATGGCGAGACCATGTTCACCATCGCCGAATCGCTGGGATATTCTGCAGAAGAGTTCCAGACGCTGATGCTCGAAGCCCGTGAACTGGCGCTCCAAGAAGCCGTGGCAAGTGGCCTGATTACTCAGGAACAGGCAGATTGGATGCTGGATCACATGCAGACCGGGCTGGAGAATGGTTATGGCCCCGGTTCTGGCGCCTGTGATGGCAGTGGCAGCATGATGAGCAATGGACGTGGTGCTTTCGGTTACGGTCAGCGTGGCGGCGGTTTCCGCCAGAGCGCCCCGTAAGTCTGGTACCGGTTCTGGATACTCATTACTCAGGCTCGCTCCAATCTTAGATTGGGGCGAGCCTTTTTCCCACTCATGACAACGTAATAACTTGCTGCATTCTACTTTCCTTTCCTTATTTATAATACATACATGCAAACCATCCTGATCATCGAAGACGAACCTGAACTGGTTAAAGTATTACGGTCTTACCTGGAAACTGCCGGTTTTCAGGTGCTGGCAGCCTACCGCGGCGATACCGGCCTGGCGACCTTTGAATCTCGCAAACCCGACCTGGTTATTCTGGACCTGAACCTGCCGGGGATGGATGGACTGGATGTGGCCCGAGAAATCCGGCGGCGGGGAAACACCCCCATACTGATGCTCACCGCCCGGGTCGAAGAGACTGACCAGTTGATTGGCCTGGAACTGGGCGCGGATGATTACCTGCCTAAACCATTTTCACCCCGTGTGGTCGTTGCCAGGGTAAGGGCAGTTTTACGCCGTACCCAGGAGGCAGCGCCTTCACGGGAGGTATTGCGCCTGGCAGACCTGGAAATCGACCTGGCTGCGCATTCAGTCACCCGTGATGGTCAATTCGTTGAGCTGACCCCCACCGAGTTTAATTTACTCGCCGCCATGGCCAGCCAACCCGGCCGCGCTTTCAGCCGGCTGCAATTGCTGGAAGCCACCCAGGGGTCAGCCTATGAGGGATATGAGCGCAGCATCGATGCCCACATCAAAAACCTGCGCGCCAAGCTGGAAGTGGACAGTAAAAACCCGCGGTACATCGAAACGGTGTTCGGCGTGGGTTATCGTTTTGCCCGCCAGTAACCGGATGTGAAGCCTTTTGGAGTGTAAACCGATATGCGTGCCAAATTAGTCATTGCCTTTAGCCTGGTCGTTCTGGTTTCAATCGTTGCCTTTGCTTTTTTAATGAGCCAGGGCACTGCACGTGAAATCCGCGCTTACATGTTTCGCGGCGGGATGACCGATGAGCCGGGATTAATCGAGGCCTTGCAGGTTTATTACGCCGAAAAAGGCTCCTGGGAAGGTCTTGAAAGTTATTTCGATGGTTTGACCGGAATGCACGGGCGGATGGGTGGTGTGGGTCCCGGGGGCGGGTTCATGAGTGGCATGATGGGCCAGCAGATTCAGGTAGCCGATGCCGAAGGTGTGATTGTTTATGATACGAGCGGCTTTGCTGGAGGCACAATAAACATCCTGGAACGCCTGCGGGCGATTAACCTGGAATTGCAGGGGGAAACGATCGGTTACCTCTTAATCGGCAGCGGAACAGGCGCCCTGGCAGGTGATGAAACCCTCCTGCTGGAACGGCTGAACCGGGCTGCCCTGTTCTCTGCCCTGATTGGGGGAGGCCTGGCCCTGGCCTTGAGTTTGCTGTTTGCTTACCGCCTGCTGCAGCCCATTCAGGGATTAACCCGGGCTGCCCAACAACTGGCCCAGGGAGATCTGAACCAGCGCGTGCAGGTGAATGGCAATGATGAGCTGGCTCGCCTGGGAAATACCTTCAACCAGATGGCAGAATCGCTCCAAAAGGCAGACCAGTCCCGCCAGGCGCTGACAGCCGATATCGCTCACGAGCTGCGCACTCCCCTGGCGGTGCAAAAAGCCTATTTGGAAGCCTTACAGGATGGCATTTACGAACTGAATATCGAGAATTTACAGCCTGTACTGGATCAAAACCAATTGTTGAATCGCCTGGTCGACGATTTACGCACGGTTGCCATGGCAGATGCCGGACAACTGCGTCTGGAACTGGCTCCCGCGGACCTGGGGAATCTCGTGCAACGGGTTGTAAGTCGCTTTTTACCTCAAGCCGAAAACAAACAGATTCAACTTTCTTACCAGCAAGAAGAAAACCTGCCCCCTGCCCACCTGGATGCAGGCCGGGTGGAACAGATCTTAGGCAATTTACTCTCCAATGCCCTGCGGCATACCCCGGAAGGAGGGGAAATTCAGGTGGTTTTGTATCATGAAAAACACTCCGCCCGGCTGGAGATTCGCGATACTGGCCCAGGAATCCCGGAAGATGCGCTTGAATACATTTTCGATCGTTTTTATCGCGCCAGCAAATCGCGCAGTCGCAGCGAAGGCGGCAGCGGATTGGGTCTGACAATCGCCCGCCAGCTGGCCCGCGCGCATGGCGGGGAGGTGCACGCCGCCAACCATCCCACTGGAGGCGCAGTTTTCACGCTGCGCCTGCCGCTGGATCAACGATCATGACGGCAGTACGGAACAACGTGACCCGCCTGCTGGAAGCGAAGAAAATACCCTTTACTGCGCTGACTTTCCCTGCGGAAAAACTCAGCGCAGTTGAAGCGGCCAGCCACATGGGGTTGCCGCCGGAGCTGGTGTATAAGACGATTGTGGTTACCCGCCCGGGAAAAGGAAAACCCCTGTTGGTGCTGGTTCCAGCTTTGCATGAAGTCGATTTGAAAAAGGTGGCGCGAGAAGTGGGTGAGAAGAAAGTGAGCCTGCCCACAGAACGAGAAGCAGAACAGATGACCGGCCTGCAGGCTGGTGGGATATCGCCGCTGGCTCTATTGAGGGGCGGATTTCAGGTGCTGCTCGATGCCAGCGCCCGTCAACTGCCAGAAATCACCATCTCCGGGGGGATGCGCGGGTTGAATATTCGCCTGGATCCGGACGACCTGCTGGCGTTAACCACAGGTCGATATGCCGATGTCGCCACCGAATTACCGGCCTGACCGCGCCAGGCTCATTCCCCGCTCAGATCCAGCTCTTTCACGATCTGGTCGTTAAGCACCAGGGTGTATTTTCCTGGTGGGAAATATCCCAGATCGAAGCTGAACTCGAAAGGCTCCAACACCTGTGCGCAAATCGCACTCGGGTCAGACTGGCTGTACAGATAGAGATTCAGACGGCCGTCTGCATCTGGTTGACCGGGAATGAAGACCAGCTGGTGGCAGGGTGTGGGCAGGTGCCCACGCGCCAAAAAAGTCACCTGAGTCAGGTCGCCGGCTGTGATCTTTACATCGACCTCATCGACAAATGCTTCGCCGCGTTCCATCAAACCGCCTCCAGCTAAATCCTCGGTTTCTTCCTGCCCGGGTGGATTTTGCCCGGAGCCCGCTTCTTCGGGAGCCGGGTCTGGATAAGGAAGCCCCTGCTGAACGACAGGCAGATGAATCGGCGGTGGATAAGGACTTTCACGCTCACTCCCGTCGGTGGTTGGCTGAGGTTCTACCCCTACCGGAGAAACCACGGCAGGGACCTGCGGATCCACAGGGGAAGTTGTTTCAGTGGCGACACTACAAGCAACCAGGGACAACCCGATGATGAAGTACCAACCCAGGTGAAATCTGTGCATTGTTTAGCTCCTCCGTGTATGGCCAGGAGTATACCCGGGTATTCCCAGTTTCTCATCCAGGCAGCTTTTTTCGGGTTGAAATTTCAGCCTTTGATCACCGCCACCGGCCGCAGGCGGGCAACCTTACGGGCGATACCCGCACCGACAACCGTTTCAACCACTTCATCCACGTCTTTATAAGCGAGCGGGGCTTCTTCCGCCAGTCCGGATAACGAGCCAGCACGGACGTGGATGCCCTGTTGTTCCAGCTCGCGGCGTAAATCCTCGCCCCAGATCTTTTTCTTGGCTTGCGAGCGGCTCATCATCCGCCCGGCGCCATGGCAGCTTGAACCCAATGAGCGTGTCATGCTGTCTTCCGTGCCGGTTAGCACCCACGATGCGGTACCCATGCTGCCCGGCACCAATACCGGTTGTCCGATGGTCTGGTATTCTTCCGGGATTCCCGGCGTGCCCGGGCCAAAGGCGCGTGTGGCGCCCTTGCGGTGCACACACACTTCCAGTTTTTTGCCATTGAAGGTATGGGTCTCGATTTTTCCCATATTGTGGGCGATGTCATACACCTGGTGCAATTGCCAGTTTTTAATTTTTCCGGCAAATGTTTCGCTGAACGCCTGCCTTGCCTGGTGCGCCAGAATTTGCCGGTTGGTGAACGCATAGTTTGCGGCGGCGCGCATCGCCGCCAGGTAATCCTGCCCTTCAGGGGAACTTAACGGGGCGCACACCAGCTCCCGGTCTGGCAATTTGATGCCATAGCGTCGGACTGCCCCCTGGAACTCCCGGACATAATCGGTGCAGATCTGATGACCAAACCCACGCGAACCGCAGTGAATCTGGATGACCAGGGAGCCGCGGCGCAGTCCCATGACATCGGCAGCGCGGGGATAAAACACCTCGTCCACCAGATCCACTTCGATAAAGTGGTTACCGGCGCCCAAAGAACCCAATTGGGGTTTTCCGCGTTCACGAGCCCGTTGGCTTACTTTTTCCGGGTCAGCGCCGGAAATACACCCGAATTCCTCCGTACGGCGTAAGTCAGCCTCGCTGGCATACCCCTGTTTAAGCGCCCAACGAGCCCCGTGTGCGCAAATCTGGCTTAGCTCATTTTCGCCAACCTTTACTGCGCCTTTCCCACCCACACCGCTCGGGCAAAAGTGATTAATCGCCGACGCCAGGGTGTCCAGCTCGCTGGCGGCAGCTTCGACATCGATTGTAGAAGCCAGCAAGCGAACACCACAATTGATGTCGTAACCAATCGCCCCGGGTGAAATCACCCCATCAGGCAATTCGGTTGCGGCTACACCTCCGATGGGAAAGCCATAACCCTGGTGCATATCCGGCATGACGTAAACTTTGTCTACCAGGCCGGGCAGCGTCGCGGCATTCATGGCTTGCTCCAGTGAACGGTCATCCATAATTTTTTCCAGCAGGTTACGCGTGGCAAATATATGCACCGGTACGCGCATCTCCGGGTTAAAAGTCAGGGGTATTTCCCACTCGTAAGGCGAGATGCGGGTCAAATCCTGTATCCTGATCATCTAGAACTCCTCTTACGTCCGTAACCAAACACCATCAAACATCAAAAACGACACTCACCTGATAAAGATTATTTTCTCGCCGGATCGCCAGGTTATGAAACGTGACAGCTTTTATCTCTTTTTGTTGACCGAGAATCTCTGCGCCTTTCAGATTGCCAGATAGACCGGTCGGCGTAACCTCCAGGTCAAACTCGTCGAAGGCCAACCTTTCCTGCTCAGCGAAAAACAACAGTTCATCCAGAAAAGCCACCAGTAAAGCTTCCGTATCCATGGCCTGAAGGCGGATTTGCCGGTTAACCTTCTCGCCAGCTTTCAGGCGCACCTGAGAAAGAGAATACATTCCGTGTGCAGCCTGGGCGAATAACTTATTCAGGTCCGGAGCCCAGACCTGAATTTGCCAGTCCGCAGTATGTTCCATCTCGGCAAATCCGCTGCGTTCCTCGTTCATATTTATAGTATAACGGAAAAGGTCTGCCGGCTTAGCACATCCGTTCCCGCTTTGCTTGCCTATTCTTCTGTGAGCCTCTTATAATTGGATTGCTGGAGCGTTCAGGTAAAATTTAGGGCTGCCAGCATGAAATGAAAATATCCTATGACTAACCTGATCGATGCCCTGAATCGAATGGAACACCGGCTGCAACAATTGGTCGAAGGCAGCCTGGCGCGTTTTTTCGCACCCGAGCAGATCGTGGAATCATTTTCACACCGCCTGGTGCGCGCCTTGCGCGAGCAAGTCAACTTCGATAAGGAAGGCAGATTTCGGGTTCCGGGCACGATCGTGCTCAACACGACGCCGGAGCTGGGAGAGTATTTGCGTATGCACCCGGCATTGCTCGAAGAGTTAAACGATCAGATCGAATCGGCGGCGCGGGATGCGGGCATCTACTTTGCCGAACCGCCTGATATAACCGTAAAATCCGATCCGGCTCAAGAAAATGGAAAGATCGATTTCTCCTTCGAACCGCTCGACCCATCCCCCGGCACCACAGATGTCTTACCAGTCGCGCCGGGTGAACACTCCCTCAGTTACCCCACCAACGCCTATCTGATTATCAGCGGCAATCAAATCGTTAACCTGACCCGCCCGGTAACCAACCTGGGACGGAGAGTGGATAACCACATTGTCCTGGATGACCGGCGTGTCTCGCGTTTACATGCGCAGATCCGTATTTCGCAGGGAAAGTTTATCCTGTTCGATTTGCAATCCCGTGGTGGGACCTTCGTTAATGGAGAACGTATTCACCAACAAACTTTACATCCCGGGGATGTCATCTCGCTGGCGGGTGTACTGCTGGTCTTCGGGCAGGAAACTTTCCATGACCTGGGAAAAACACAGGAATATCGACCTGAGTTGCCTGAACCCTGAAGCCACTCGCCAGCCCGCATAGAAAGTTTTTCATGAGCGCAACGCTTCTTCTCGTTTTAAGAATTATCCTGGTTCTGCTCCTGTATGTTTTCGTTAGCTGGGTTTTATGGGTGATGTGGCGGGATTTGCGCAAATATAGCGAGTCTTTTCGCGAACAAAAAGTCCCGCAGATCGGTCTGTATCCTCAAGCTGAAGCCAACCTGCAACCGGTGACATTCAAATCTTCGGAAATTAATATCGGGCGCGATCCAGCCTGCGATTATGTGCTTTCCGATCCAACCGTCTCATCACGGCACGCGCGCATGGTTTATCTGCAGGAGCAATGGTGGGTGGAAGATTTAAATTCGACGAACGGCACTTACTTAAACGACCAATCCCTCGACCAGCCCACGGTCATCACGCATGGCGACCGGGTACAGTTTGGGCAAATCGAGTTTCTGGTGACAATCGATTTATTGCAAACCACTGAAGTCCGCAGACGATAAGCAGACAAAGAAACCTACGCCAGGTGTAAACCGGAATGGAGAAATAAACATGAAGGAAACCCCAAAAATTGCGGTTATCGGTGGATCGGGAATTTACGATATACCGGAGCTGGTCGACAGGGAAAGCCATGAAGTCAGCACTCCCTTCGGCAAACCCAGTTCTCCGCTGATCAGCGGCAGCCTGAATGGCGTGCGGCTGGTTTTTCTCGCCCGGCATGGCATCGGTCATTACATTTCTCCGACCGAGGTGAATTACCGGGCGAATATCTATGCCCTGAAAGCGATCGGTGTGCAGGAGGTGATCAGTATCAGCGCCTGTGGCTCGCTCCGCGAAGATTACGCTCCCGGCGATATCGTCATCCCCGACCAGTTGATGGATCTGACCAGAGATCGTAAACGCACCTTTTTTGAGGGTGGGCTGGTGGCGCACGTCGGGGTTGCCAACCCTTTTTGCCCGGAATTATCCGCTCAGTTATATTCAGCTGTGCAACTGGCAGGCGCCAACGCTCACCTGGGAGGCGCATTTGTCACCGTGGAAGGACCACGTTTCTCCACACGCGCCGAATCCAATGTTTTCCGGAGTTGGGGCATGGCGATTATCGGTATGACCACTGCACCGGAAGCCTTTCTGGCTCGCGAAGCGGAGTTGTGTTATGCGGTGATGGCGCACGTTACCGATTATGATGTCTGGCACACCACCGAGGAGGCGGTGAGTGTGGATCTGGTCTTGAATGTCTTGAATAAAAACACCCGAACCGCTCAAACAGCGCTGAACCATCTGGTAAACACGGTTAATCCGCAACACGACTGTGATTGTCATCACGCACTGGCCAATGCCCTGATCACACAACCGGAAAAAATACCTGCTGAAACACGCCAGCGTTTGGGTTTACTGGTCGACGCGTATCTTCCTAAAACCGGCCAGGCGAACCCACTTGAATAAATTCCCGCGCTGCGTTGGATTACGATAAGAACATGGATCTGTACTCCAAACACATCCAGGGTCGTCTGCTTATCCTGGCGGCGGTTTTTGTTTTCCTTTATGCCAGCATCCTGACCCTCTCCCCCAGCGTGCGTTTGCACACCTGGGAGACTCCCCTGCGCTGGGAACACTGGGTGGCTGTGTTAGCCTGGGGTTTTTGCTTTGGGTTGATCCACTGGCAGTTAAACCGCCTGAACGTCCTCAGCGATCCATATTTAATACCCATCGCAGGTTTCCTGAGCGGCTGGGGCGTGCTGACCATTTTCCGGCTGGCGCCGCAACTGGGTTATCGCCAGAGTCTGTGGCTGGCGCTGGGCGGCGTGTTATTCAGCCTGTTACTCCGTTTGGGATCTGACCTAACGTTTTTAAGGCGTTATAAATATTTATGGTTAAGCGGGGGATTGTTGCTTACCGGGCTGACGTTTTTCTTCGGCAGCAATCCTTTGGGCGATGGACCTCAATTATGGCTCGGCTGTTGTGGTTTTTATTTTCAACCGTCTGAGCCGCTTAAATTATTACTGGTTATCTTTTTATCTGCATATCTGGCCGACTTTTTCAACCCGCTGGAAAACAACCAGCCGCGCAAATTAAGAACCCTGCTGGTCATCCTTGTTCCCACAGTGGTTATCAGCGGGATTGTGGTTGGTTTGTTAATCGCTCAGCGCGATCTGGGTACCTCGCTGATCTTCCTTTTTCTTTACGCGGTGATGATCTATCAAGCCAGTGGAGAAAAAAGGTTCCTGATTGGCAGCCTGGTGGCGATGATCGCCCTCAGCCTTGCGGGTTATCTGCTGTTCGATGTGGTCCGCCTGCGAATCGAAGCCTGGTTGAACCCCTGGTTGGACCCCACCGGGCGGTCTTTCCAGATTGTGCAATCCCTGATTGCCATCGCTAACGGTAGTCTGGCCGGCAGGGGTCCGGGCCTGGGGAGTCCGGGATTGGTGCCGGTGTCGTTTTCCGATTTCATCTTCGCGGCAATTACGGAGGAAAGCGGGTTGGCGGGCGCGATGGCCCTGCTGTTGATCCTGGGCTTACTGGTCAACCGGGGTTTGCGGGTAGCGATCGAAGCCAGGAACAGTTTTTTGCGTTACCTGGCAACCGGTCTGACGGCGTATTTTACCGGTCAGAGCATATTGATTATTGCCGGAAATTTGCGGGTGCTGCCGTTAACCGGGGTAACCCTGCCGTTTGTGTCCTATGGCGGCTCGTCATTAATGACCTCTTTCCTGGCGTTGGCTGCCCTGGTACAGATCGGGCGCAGCGAACGACCGGGCGCTTACCCCCTGCCTGATCGCCGGCCTATCCTGACTCTGGCGCTGACTTTCAGCCTGGGCTTGAGTATTCTGACGCTGGCAACCGGCTGGTGGACGATCGTGCGCGGCGCGGAATTGTTAGCCCGAACAGACAACCCTCGGCGAGCGTTAAACGATCGATATGTCCGTCGAGGTACATTACTCGATCGTTCAAACCAGGTGCTGACCACAACCGGAGGCGTAGCCGGGAATTATTCACGCGATTATCAGTACCCCGATCTCGGGCCGGTGATCGGGTATACCAGCCCGGTTTACGGACAATCTGGTCTGGAATTGAGCCTGGATGACTATTTACGTGGCCTGCGCGGCAGCCCCCAGATGCTGGTGTGGTCCTCCTATTTGCTCTATGGACAATACCCACCGGGGCTGGATGCACGCTTGAGTCTGGATCTTCCCCTCCAACAGGTTGCAGATCAGGCCATGGCCGGATCAAAAGGTGCAGTGGTGATGCTGGATGCCCAAAGCGGCGAGGTGCTGGTAATGGCTTCCCACCCAACCTTCAATGCCAATACCTTGGAGGAAGATTGGCCAAACCTGATTCAGGATCCTGGCTCACCGTTAATAAACCGGGCGGCCCAGGGTAGTTACCAACCTGGACCAATCCTGGGTCCGCTCTGGCTGGCAGCATATCTTTCCACAGGGGCAGATCTGCCCGCCCTGCCGGATACATCCAGCATGCGGATTGGAGATGATTTTCTTAGTTGTGCGATTACCCCATTCGACCTTACCAGCTTTCTTGCCCTGGTTTCAGCGGGTTGCCCAAGACCGAGCGCCGATATGGTGGCCAGCCTGGCTGCCATGGACGAAACGGCTCCGCAGGCCATCCTGGAAAATATGGGCCTGTACAGCGCACCCCAATTACGCATGCCGGTAAGTTTGCCCTCCAGCCTGGAAATGCCAGCGGATCTGGAAAGTTATGCGGTCGGGCAAAGCACGTTACGCATCAGCCCATTGCAGTTGGCGTTAGCGATGGCGCCGCTGAGCAGTGGAGGCGTGCAACCCGCAGAACGCATCACTCTGGCCGTGAACACACCCCAATCGGGATGGGTGGTATTGCCCCCGCTCAGCGAACCGCGCCGGGTGCTGACCAGCCTGGTCGCTCAGGAAACAGCAGGCACGCTGGCGGCGCCTAACTATCCCTTCTGGTTCAGCACGGCGCGCGCGATCAATGGCTCGCAGATGATCGCCTGGTATGTCGCCGGGACGTTACCAGGCTGGCGTGGATCTCCGCGGGTGCTCGTAGTTTTATTGGAAGGGGATCAGCCCGGGCGGGTGCGTCAGATTGGCGAGCAGATCATGCTGGCCGCACTGGCTTTGCCCTGACATGGTATACCTGGGAAAAAATATCCCCACCGTGCCGTGTGTTGCTCAGGTCTGAACCTGCTTTCGCAGGATGGATCCCGCCTCACAAGCTCCGCCTTGGCTCTGGCCTATCGCGTTACTTGCGCAAGATTGGGATCCGTTTTGTGAGTGTTGGCTCAGGCCC
>JAGUYX010000243.1 GCA_020061145.1 Anaerolineales bacterium
GATCAATGATCCGGTTACAATGGGGAGTGTAGTCGGCCTGCACTCCCCAAACTTCCTCGAGAGAACTGGCAGGGGCGACTTAGAGTCGCCCCTGCCTTTATCCTGCTATGTTCCGAAAATTGGTGTTCTGGATCTATCTGATTGCCTGTGTGGTAGTCTCGACGGTATTTCCGCTTGGGCTTGGATCCGGTGACGTGCCAGAAGTCAATCAGGAAGTGGCCTATTTCCGCTTCGATTATCCTCCCGACCCGGCTACGTTTGTGTTTGCGCTGAGCGATCCGTACAAGATTCAACAAGCCCGGGATATTCTGGCGGGTGAGGCTGAACCCCTGCATGTGGCGGGTGAGATTATTAAATCCCCTGTCCCCTATAACCTTCCCTGGAGTTACCACCTGGATCCGGCCTCCATCAGCTTTTTTTCGCAAGCGATTGAGGTGTGTGATGCCGCCATCCAGGAAGTGGAAAACAGGTTGGATGAAGCCTGTTCTTCTTTTCTGCCCGGTTGCCAGTGGTGCCCATGGGGCTCTCGGTTGCTGGAAGAGGTGACCGCCCCTCTGGATTTTATCCAGTACTTTCCCCTGATGTTTAATGAATAAGCCGCTGGGGGATTGGTGATCATGTTTACCCGGGGATGCGGAAGAAAGTTACTTGCGCATCTTCGGGATTATGAGTCATAATACAATATTGAAGTGATCTGCACAACTGTTGCTCAAGCTCCTGAGGGGGAAGATTAGCTTTTTTTGTAAGGACGGGGGTGTCTACGTAGAGTTTCCCTTTGAAAAGTTCTCAGCAGCAGAGGTAGGCAATGAGTCCTCCAAATCCAACGAAAAAACAGAGTCAGGCTGCGGCCCCCGCGCGGGACAGTGCTATGTATCGCACCCTGGTTGAGGCAGTGGAGGATTATGCCATTATTATCCTCGACCCGCAGGGAGTAATCACGACCTGGAATCCCGGGGCTGAAAAAATGAAAGGCTACCGGGAGGCAGAAATCCTGGGAAGGAATTTTTCCTGCTTTTATACTGCCGAGGATATCCATCAGGGCGTCCCTTTTCAGTTATTAAATGAAGCTGCCTCCCAGGGGCGGGTGAAAATCGATGGCTGGCGGCTGCGTAAAGATGGCTCCCGTTTTAGGGCGCGCGTGGTGATTACTGCATTACGCGATGACGATGGCACTTTGCTCGGTTACGCCAAAATCACACGTGATATGACCGAGTTACACAACTACGTAACCCAGCTTGAGCAACAAAATCAGGCGCTTATTCGAGCTGATAAGGAAATAATCGAAACCCAGTTGCGCCTGAAGACTTTTCTGGATCATATCGACTCGCCGGTATATCTGATCGACGACCAGGATCGTTATGTTTATATCAACCAATGGCATTGGGATACATTTGGTGAAATCGCATCCGGCTGGGTTGGCAAACGTGTTGATGAAATCATTCCGGCGGAATTTGTTGAAAATATTCTGGCAGTAGATCACCAGGTTTTGCAGACAGGGAATCCGGCCACACTCGAAGAAATGCTGGTCATCCACGGAGAGCCGCGCTATTTATTTACCCGCAAATTTGTGGTCGAAGACCTGGATGGCAGGCGCTGGCTGGGGGGCATTTCGCTGGATATTACCGACCGAAAAAAAACGGAAATCGACCGGGATCGCTTATTGCGCCAGGCCGAAGCCGCCAGGGAAGAAGCGGTGGCTGCAAAAAACCTGCTCTCCAGCGTAATTGAGCGGGTGAGCGACGGTTTCGTAGCTTTGGATCGCAACTGGGTCTATACCTATGTCAACCAGAAAGCAGCCGAGCTGCTGTTTCGCCAAAAACCGGAAGATTTGATCGGCAAACACATCTGGACCGAATATCCCGAGGGAGTCAACCAGCCGTTCTATCACGCTTACCACCGTGCATTGGAAACCCAGCAACCGGAGGTGTTGGTAGATTATTATGAACCCTGGGATCGCTGGTTCGAAAACCGGATATACCCATCCCATGACGGATTGACGATTTATTTTTCTGAAATTACCGAGCGAAAAAGAGCCGAGCGGGATTTGCAGGAAAGTGAAGAGCGTTTTCGGAACGCTATTGAGGAATCCCCCTTTCCAACCCTCATCCATGCCGAAAACGGGGAGATCATCAAGGTCAACCAGACCTGGCTGAATATCAGCGGATATGCGCAGGACGAAATTCCCACGATTGCGGATTGGACGGAACTGGCTTACGGCGCACGGCAGGAAACTGTTCTTGAAGATATCAACCGCCTCTACGGCATTACCCGGCGCACCGCGGAAGGAGAATACACCATTCGCTGTAAGAATGGCTCGCAGCGTGTGTGGGAATTCAGCTCAGCGCCGCTGGGAAAACTGCCGGATGGCAAGCGAATGGTAATGAGCGTGGCGTTTGATGTAACCGAGCGCAAGCAAGCAGAGCAGGAAGTAATACAACTTAATATCGAGCTGGAAGAGCGCGTGATCCGGCGTACAAATGAGCTCAAGGTGGCGATGGAAAGGGCGCTGGAATCCGATCATCTGAAATCTGCGTTTCTGGCGACTATGTCGCATGAGCTGCGC
>JAGUYX010000204.1 GCA_020061145.1 Anaerolineales bacterium
AGTTCTACCCCCGCACGCTCAGCCAGGAATTGCAGGGCTTCTGCAAATTCCCAGCCTTCTTTTTTCATCACATAACGAAAAATATCCCCGCCTTCATTGCACTGGCCAAAGCAGCGCCAGGTACCCGTATCTGGAAATACCACAAAGGCGGGAGTGCGCGTGTTTTCGTGAAAGGGACAAAATCCCGTGTAATTTTTTCCTGAGCGACGTAATTGGACGGATTCGGAGACCAGATCGACGATGTTAATCCGGGATTTTACCTCATCGATACCAGACATTAATAAAACCCCTTGGGGCGATATGTAGAGAAGAGCATCATTGCTGAATTATACCAGCAGGGCTTATTCACATCACCCTGCTGGTATAGTTAACCTGCTTCAGCCGGCATATCCGATCGCCTCGCTTTGTGCATTTCTTGCTTAATTTGCCGTGGAAATATTAAAATCCCTCCAGGCGGGAAAAGTCAGCCACGCCTTCCGTCATTTTGGCGATCATCTGCAACATTCCCAGTCGATTGGCGCGCAATACCGGGTCTTCCGCCATAACCAGCACGGCATCAAAAAAGCGATTGATCGGCTCAATCATTGGTAAAAATGCCTCTAAGAATTCATCCACCGAACCTGCCTGGGTAATTTTTACCCGGGCTGCTTTAATGGCCTGGCACAACTCGTTTTCCTCCGGCGTAACAAACGCCTCGGGGGTGACCATGTAAAGATCGGTTTCATCGCGAGTGATGCGTACACAACGGGCATACGCTGGCAGTATTTGATGCCAGTCCGGGCGTTGCACCCATTTGGTTAACGATTTGACTGCCCGGTACGCCCCAGCCGGGTTGTTGCGTTGCTCTGCCAGGACAGCATCCACGACATCGTATCGATACTCCTGTTCCAGCAACCAGTTTCGTAATCGTTCACTGATAAAAGTCTGGCAGGCATCCAGTTGGTCTGCATCAGGCCGCACCGGCAACTGCCCACTCGCCAGCCGTAGAGCTGCTTTCAGGTCAAAATCCAGCTGCTTACCAATCAAAATCTGCACCAACCCCTGGGCTGTGCGACGTTGGGCAAAGGGGTCCTTGGCGCCTGTGGGCGCCAGGCCCACGGCAAATAACCCTGCCAGGCTATCCAGACGGTCGGCGATCCCGACAAGTAAACCTCCCACAGATTCAGGCAGCTGATCCCCGGCACTACGGGGCAGGTAGTGCTCAAAGATCGCCTGAGCAACGGGTTCGGGCTCACCGGAAGCCAGGGCATAATACCTGCCCATCACCCCTTGCAGTGAGGTCATTTCCACCACCATGCTGGTCATCAGGTCGGCTTTACACAGGTAGGCTGCCCTGCGAGCGGTTTGAAGGTCAGTCTCGTCCGGTTCCAAAAGGGAGGCCAGTTTTTCAACCAGGCCAGTAATCCGTCGAGTCTTATCCAGCATCGATCCCAGGAGCCGCTGAAAACTGAGTAATTCTAGCTTCGTCACATAATCGGCGAGTGGCTGGCGTAAGTCCTTGCGGATGAAATAACGCGCGTCGGCAAAACGCGCCCGGATTACATCTGCATTCCCCTGGATGACCTGCTCCCTGCCATAATCATCTCCATTGCGCACGGTAATGAAATAGGGCAACAGTTCAGCTTCAGTTGCGGATGCCCGAGTTGCCGCGACCACCGGGAAATAACGCTGGTGCTTACGCATCACCGAAACCAGAACTTCGCGCGGCAATTCCAGATATTCATGTTCAAACTCGCCAAGCAGCACAGTTGGCGCTTCCACCAGATTGGTGACCTCGTCCAACAAAACTGGATCATCCGGTGTACGCCCACCTGCCTGTAATGCCAGTCCCGTTACAAGGGTGGCAATCCGTTCGCGGCGTTCCTGCACATCCAGGACGATTCCCTGTTTCTTTATTTTTTCCAGGTAATCGTCAGCGGAGGATACCTCAAAACGCTCAGGATCATGAAAACGCAAACCACGGGTGGTATTTCCGGAGACCAAATTGGCATAAGCAAAGGGGACGACCTGATCGCCAAACAGCGCCAGTAACCAGCGAATCGGACGTGAAAAAGACACATTGCTACTGTTCCAGCGCATGGATTTATCAAACTTCAGGGAGGCAATCCATTGGGGTAGATTTTCCGCCAGTACTTCAAGTGTAGGTCGCCCTACATGGCGAACTAAAGCCGCAACGTAACGCCCACCTTCGATTTCTTTTACCAATAAATCTTCCACTGCCAGCCCTCGGCTCCGCGCAAAGCCTTCTGCAGCACGCGTAGGTGTCCCTTCGCGGTCAAAGGCGCGCTCCGCCGGTGGGCCTTTCACAATCTGTTCCAGGTCCGTCTGGTGCGGAGCCAGGGCACTAACCAAAACAACCAGGCGGCGCGGGGTGCCATATATCTGGATGCCTTGATGGGTCAGACGTAATTCTTCCAGTAACGCCGGAAAGCCGGATTGAAGTTGGGTTAGCGCGCTGTTCAGATCCGCCACAGGCAGCTCTTCGATGCCGATTTCCAGCAGGAAGGTGGCTGGCGAGTTTGCTTTCTGTTGCGGTAGCTCTCCAGCAGAAAGAGAAGCCGTGGATTTCTCTGCGAGGGTTACATCCAACCATGGATATTCGAGGTGTGAGCGTTGCTCCACATACAGGCTGGCGACTCGTCGCGATAGATCGCGCATTTGTCCAAACAACGCCTGGCGTTCGGTTACACCGATCGCGCCGCGCGTATCCAGGAGGTTAAAAGTATGCGAACACTTCAATACATAATCATGTGCAGGCAGCACCAGGCCTGCATCCAATGCCCGGTTTGCTTCTGCGGCAAAAACCTCATAAGCCCGGCGCAAACGCTCAACATCGGCAATTTCAAAGGCATACTTGCTGAATTCCTGCTCGCTTTGCAAATGAATATCGCCATAAGTGAATCGCTGGTTCCAGGGTAAATCCCGAAAATCACGCACCCGGGTGAGCGCCATGGCAATCCGCTCCAGCCCGTAGGTGATTTCAACTGCCACCGGATCCAGCACCTGCCCACCAGCCTGCTGGAAGTAGGTAAACTGGGTAATTTCCTGCCCATCCAGCCAGACTTCCCAACCCAAACCCCAGGCGCCCAATGCCGGAGACTCCCAGTTATCTTCAACAAAACGAATATCATGGGCACGCGGGTCAACACCCAGAGCGACCAGGGATTGCAGGTACAGTTCCTGTGGGTTCCCTGGGTCTGGTTTCAGGATCACCTGCAATTGATAATGCTGGTAAAAACGATTGGGATTTTCCCCATAGCGTCCATCATCCGGGCGAATAGACGGCTCCACGTAGGCCACGTTCCAGGGCTCCGGGCCTAACACGCGCAGATAAGTAGCCGGGTTATTGGTTCCCGCCCCAACTTCGGTGTGATATGGCTGCCAGATCAAACAACCCTGATCTGCCCAATAATTAAGCAGCCGCAGAATTATCGACTGAAAATCCAGCGGATGAGTCATGCTAACTCCAGATATATATCAAATTATCGGTAACCAGCCCAGGCTGAGTGCGATTACAATCAGAAGCAACACCAGAATCAGGAAGACCAGAAAGCCCCCGGCAATTACCGCCCCGACTTTGATGCGATCAACCGGGCGTTTGCCGATAACTTTACCGGTTTGCCCGTTGATCAGGATGCGGTATGACCTGCCTCGATAGGTATAGGTTCCCGTCCAGAGCGGCAGCAGCAGGTATTTGAAGGTCATTCCACTCCAGTTCGTGGCGCCGGTGGTCAGATTCCTTTTTTCTCTACCAACCTCGACCCGGTTTGGCAATTCTCGCCGTACTTTGCGTACCACAATCTGGCGCGCCAGCAAAGACGCATCTGCCAGGGGCAGGTCATAGGTCATCGCTCTCCAACCAGCCAGATATTCCGCCCTAAATTCTACTACGTCATCCAGTAAAAAGGGTTGGATATCCCCCAATTCCTGCTCGGACATCGACTTTAATCCAGGAACAAGGACCTGATCAAAATGCTCAAATTCATAACCGCTTTGAGGGATCCAGCGAGGCGCTTTGCTACTGCCCAGATTTACCTCACAATTCCATTGGAGTTCAAGAGTTCCGCTAAAAACCCAGAAGGGATAATAAGCCGGACGTAACGTAGTGGCGCGGGCAAGCTTCAGCAAATTGTCCGGCGCAGACCATGCCTTGCCCAACCATCGGGATAAGGACTCCTGGGCTGCTTCACGATTGACTCGCATCAGCCCGATAGCCTGAGGTTCGAAGATTTCTCCCTGCTCTTTTCCGGTGACCAGGCTGCGTGACCCACAAAATGCACATTCAGTCTGGGTCTCACCGGGAGAAAGCAAGCTGATCGCTCCGCAACGTTCACAAACCAGTTGTTGTTGGGTTTCTGCCCAGCGGTGCGCGCGGCCGGTAGGCAAGGCGAAATCCAGCGGCTGCTCAGCTTCTGGACCTGAGGGCGTTTCCTGTGAGGGCAGGGTAAATCCACAGGACTCACAAACCAGGGCGTTTCCCTCGGCATCGAATGCCATGTGCCCACCACAATTCGGGCACAGATAAGTCTCGATGGTTTGTGCGGGCTGGATATCTGCGGGTTGAGGTGCTGAAACGTCCTGACCCTCTTCCAGGATCTCTTCGCCTTCAAGTTTTCCGGAAAGCATCACCAACCCTCGCCGGGCGGCGCTATTATTCGGGTCGGCTGCCAGGGCAGATTCAAGGTATTCCCTTTGAAGCTGAGGATCCTGGGTAGTGGCAGATAACCAGAGCCAGGAACGGGGGTCTTCTGGCGCCAGGCGGGCAGCTTTTTCAAGATATTGCCGCGCCTGTTCCAGCTCCCCACTTTTTACGGAAGCGATTCCCGCGTGGATGAGCCCCTCGAATTGCTGATCATCGAACTGCCGGTCAGGTTGTTGATTCATCATACTCATGTGTCAATTAGTGTAAACCCCCCTATGACGAGAGTCAAACATTGAATCTTATTCTCGCGCTTACAATTTTGTTTGTAAAATGTGGGATTTAATAAGTTGCTATTCAGCATATTTTCAGAAAGCGCTTTAATTCTTCATTATATAATCAACCAGACAATCTGGATGCAGTTGATCGGTTTTGTAAAGTCCAGCATTTTAAAGTAGCTAAAGGAAACAATATTAAGCACAGGCGCAGACTGTTTATCCGCTGGTTCTCCTTCCTGCGTAATGGGGTGCGGATTGCGTTACTCCTGGCGATGCTCACCCAGGCTTTCCCATCTACCCATGCCCAGGCACAGACGGTTTATTGTACGCAGCCGGACCTGGATGTAGCCACTCCGCTCAATGACCTGGGTACAGCAGAGTATATCCGGATGGAGGAGGGCTCCACGGGCTTCATGGGGGGGTTGTATCCTGGGGGGCGCAATCTGCCGCCCCCCAGTCATCTGGTTCAGGGGCGCACTTTGGCGCGGAGCGTGGAACCTCTCTCGCCGGAGGGAATACCCGCGGCGGACGGAAAAATTGTGCTGGTATCCCTGGGCATGTCGAACACCCAAATGGAGTTCGAACGCTTCCGCGAGCTGGCAAACCAATACCCGCAGAAAAACCCCCGCCTGGTGATCATCAACGGGGCGATAAGCAATATGACCGCCGACCGCTGGAGCAACCTGGACGCCGATCCCTCTCCCTGGGATGAACTGTTACGGCGACTGGAAAATGCCGGCGTAACCCCCCAGCAGGTACAGGTGGGCTGGGTGAAAAACACCCTCACCCAGGGAGGCGAATTCCCGGAAAAAGCACAAGAATTACAAACCCACCTGGAAGAGATCGCCCGTCATCTGAAAAGCTATTTCCCCAACCTCAAAATAGCCTTCTACTCCAGCCGCACTCGCTCCTACCTCTACGGGCGTGGCCTAAGCCCTGAGCCAGTAGCCTATGAGACCGCTTTTGCCGTTCGCTGGATGATCGAAAATCAAATTAATGGCGATCCTCAATTGAATTACAACCCGGCAAACGGAGAGGTGGTCGCTCCATTTCTGGTCTGGGGGCCTTATCTCTGGGCAAATGGAGGCCGGTCGCGTTCAGATGGGTTCACCTGGCTGGCGGATGATATGGTAGCAGACTGCACACATCCCTCTGGTGAAGGGATTGAAAAAATCGCCGGCTTGTTACTCGATTTTTTTAGCAGCAACGAACTGGCAACCCCCTGGTTCCTGGATCAACCCGGACCAGATGAACCACCGCCTACCGAAATTAACCTGCCGTTGATTCTGACCAGCACACCCACCTGGCCGCCAGCGACCTCTACCCCTCAGCGAGCCACGCTTCCACCCGACACGGCCACGGCTCTACCAACCCCACGATCCATACCCATTCTTTTTTCCACACCCATCCCGGCTGGTCCCATAGGAACCAGCCGGGCTGTGATTACAGGGGTAACCATCTCTGGCGTGATAATCTTCCTGGTCGGCGCAGGAGTTTGGCTGGCGCGTCGCCAGAGGTAAAAAAAGGCGAGGTTAATGTTTAACGAATGGAAGGAAACCAAGCGGATAATCTGACCATTCAATCACTGCATAGGTGCCAAATTGATCGGATTCGGCAGTAACCATACCAGTTATCGGGTCTATTCCGGTTCCTGCAACAGGTACCCATCCGTCAGCTTGCAGCCGATAAACACCCACAGTTGTGTCGGCAACAATGGAGCTCCTCGTTGAGGCCATTGGCACTGATATTATAAATGGCACCAATGTACGATCATCTAGCGTCCCTTCCCGAGGCCGTAATACAAACACAGGTCCCACTAGTTGATATGGCAGATGAGGTAAAGGAATTGATGGGATGTATTGGGGCAAGTGTTCAATGTATGTATCTACGGCAAATGCTCCAGCTGGGAATTCAACCCGCGTGCCATCAAAAGGAGAATAAAGTTCGCCGCCGCTGGCTGCCGTGATCAATCCTTCACTTAGCGGACCTGCCCATACCACAAACATTCCACTTGCTTCACCGGCAAGCGAAATGTAATTACCGTAGAGCGCCAGATCAGTAACGGTAGCAGGTATTCGATAGTAGGCGCGATTGTCAAATGTTTCCAGGTCGAATACCTCCAGGCTGTCATAACCCAACGCAGCGTAAGCATAATTTTGGGATACTTGCAGTGCTTCGCCTCTTCCCCATCCAGGGAAATAGCCACTGTTAGGCACCAATACCGGCGCTGCAGGGTTACTTACATCGAATTTTAAAATCTCGGTTGTCGCCAGTAAAATATAAACATAATTGCCTTTCACAGCAATATCCATATAATCCAAATAGCCAAAAATGTCTGGCGTATTGGAGATTTCCACCGGCGCGGCGGGGTTGGTAACATCCAGGATCTTTAATCCTTCACCAAAATTCATATCAGAATAGGAAACATAAGCCAGCAAGTCGCCCGGGTCGGCTGCGGAAGGAGCCACGACCAGATATTGTCCATACACTCCTGACAAACTGTCTGTGAGTACCGGGTTGGCAGGATCCGATACATCAAATGTTTGCAAGCTGTTTCCAACTAAGGCGTAGGCTATATCCCCATAAGCAGTCATGTCGCGTAAAGAGCTTGATAGGGTAATTAAGTTCACTTCTGTGATTGCTGCGGGATTTCTAGCATCATATATTCTCAACTCATAACCATTTTCACGATCGTAATAATAAGCATATCGATTGATCACTGCCTTCAATCGCCCGGATGTTTCAGAGCTGCCCAACACAACGGGGCTAAATATGCTCCCTACGTCCACTACGGTCAGTCTGGTAGATACTCCAAAAGCGTGCAAGGTTGAGCCGATATATACCCGACTCCCTTCTAGAAATACACGGCTAGCGGAGCCGCCGACGGTGTAGGTTTTATTCAATCCGGGGGTAGCAGGGTTGCTGAGGCTATAGACCTCCAGTCCACCATCTCCAGCAGGGATAAACATCTGGACATTAGAAATCTTAGGAGAGAACCAGAATGTTTTCCACCTTAATGTATCCAGAGTATCTACAACCGTTGGGTTTGAAGGATCGCTGACATTAAAAATGCGCATTCCTACGGAACTGTCATATGTATACAGATAATTCCCAAATCCGGCAACGAAATCAAATTCCATACCTTGTCCATCGGAACGCAGGCTATTTTTGTAAACAGGATGAGCCGGGTCGGGTAGATCGAAGATGTGCAAAGCATCCATATCGTTGGCATATACTCGGTTCCCATCCAGATTTAATCGGCTTGTGGAATAAGTGAGAGGGTCATTGTAAGTAAATGTGGTTACTGGTGAAAGTGGATTGCTTACATCCAGCACAACAAACCCACTTTCATCGGCGGCTACGTACAGATAATCCCCGGCTTTTTCCACTCCCATCACATTATCCAACGACATAGCCACGTTGGTGACGTAGTTTGCCTGCACCGGGTTGCTGATATCTACCAATGCTATCCCCTGGCCTCCATCCGCAACATACGCATACTGGCTGTCTACTACCACGTCCAGGCTATCCCCCGGCGTCTCCACCAGCGCCACCTGCACCGGATTGACCGGGTCGCTGATGTCGATCACCATCAGGGCGCCGCCGACCGAATTCAACGATGGCGTGGCGGCATAGGCATAATTACCTTGCACCTCGATTTCATTCAACATCCCGGCAAGCAGTTCCGTGCTGCCAACTTTCACTGCTTCGCCAGGGCTGGCGACGTTCAGAACCACCAGGCGCTGACCCACACCCACATAGGCCAGATCCCCCACCACTTCCACGGCAGTCAGGCTGCCCCCATACTGCCAGACCAACTCTGTCCCAAAACTGGGATTACGCAAATCCTGCGGCGCAGC
>JAGUYX010000111.1 GCA_020061145.1 Anaerolineales bacterium
ATGGCATGCATGGCGCCGGTCGCCATCGCATCATTAAAAGCCACAATCGCGGTCGGGCGTCTTTCAGCCGGGAAATCCAGCCAGCGTTGGGTGGCCGTGTAGCCAAACTGGAAATTACCTTCGCCGCGGGCGATATCGGCGGCGCCTGGACGCACACCGGCCTGATCGAGCGCGGCGAGGAAACCTTCCATGCGGTTTTGCCCGACCCGCGAGGCCTCCGGCCAGGCGAGGGCGGCGATACGCCGGTGCCCGCGCTCCAACAGGTGTTCCACCACCAGGCGCATCCCCAGGGCGCCATCCACGTCAACAAAGGGAAATTCAGAATCCGGGTTGGAGCGACCGAAAGCCACGAAGGGAAAATTCCGCTCGCAGAGGAAGGCGAGGCGCGGGTCGTCGTATTCCACGCTGGAGAGCACAAACCCATCCACCCGGTTGGTATCGATCAACTCGCGATACGACTCGATCCACGCTTCACCCGGACGGTAGGGGAAAGTGATCAGGTGATAGCCTTCGCTTTCTGCGGCCTGGGTCATGCTCATCAAAAACTGGTCGAGGATGGGGTTGGCCTGGTCCGGCGGGGTAGGCTCCCAGGAATAGCCGATAAGGCGGCTGCGCTGCGAGCGTAAGCTGCGGGCAATCTGATTGGGACGGTAGCCGAGGGCGCGCACAGCCTTCCAGATGCGTTCCTCGGTTTCCTTGGACACCTGAACCTGCTTGTTGAGCACCTTGGAGACGGTCTGGTAACTTACACCCGCATGAGCGGCTACCTGCTTCAGGGTAACGCGATTTTTCATAGTTTTTTCGGTGTAATGAGCGGAAAAGGCGAACGTTCGGGCGAACGTTCGCCTTTCATTATAGAGCACTTCTTTGCCCGTGTCAATTCCCAAACCGGTAAAACTTCGCCATACCTGCCCGGCAATACACCGGCCTCAGATATACGCCCGTGCCCTCAGATTGTGGGAATCGATCAAAATGTGCGCGGGGAGGCAGAAAAGCAACCTGCGGGGCGGGTAACAGGCGGGGCGTTTTCTTGCTGTAATTAATGCTCGAGGAAGTCCTCCATCACCTCCATCTCCACATTCAACGGCATCTGGAAGGCGCTGGATTCGGGCGCAAACCAGCCTGCCTGGAGCATTCCATCTGGCGTCTGGCGGCGAGACTCGAAAGTGTCAAAGTAAGTGATCCCGCCTGTGTCGGCGTCGAGCCCGCTTACTGCGCCTAACCGCACGTAATCCGCACTCAGGGTTTCATTATCCAGAGTTGTCAGGTTGGCATATTCCTGGCCGTCAACCCAGAAGACAAAGCGCCCATCATTGGCCCCATCAACGCTTGCCGCTTGCCAGAAGATATCAATCTGGTGACCTGCATCGCTCAAGGTTACCATTGGGGAAACCCGATAACCGCCATAAAGTTCATCCCAGGCTCCTGCCTGCAAACCATAAGCGCCGTTGAACCAGCCGAAGGCAACTTTCACAATTGGAGGAAGGCCAGCCTGGTTCAGGGTGAAGATAGCGTGGGATTTTGTATCCGCAATGCTGACTGAATTGGGGTCGAATTGGAATGCGGCATAGTATTGGCTCTCCAGCTCTGGAGAGTCATCCTGAACGTAAACGTCGTTGTTGTCATCGATATGCGCCTGCATGCCGTAGCTCTCGGATAATGCTGCCTGCGCAGTCACGCTTAGATCCCCACCATCGGTGAGGCTGGACGACCAGGCAGAGAGGTCTCCGGATTCGAACCCATCGGCGAAAATGAGTGTACTTTCTGCCTGAACTGTTATCGTCACCGATAATGGCAATCCTGACAACCCAAAACTATCATGTGCTGTGAACACAACCACGTAACTGCCAATCTGGTCAGAAGCAGGCGTCCACGCAAATGTGCTGACTGCGGGATTTGCAGGAGCGGGGATAGATAAGTTTGCACCGGCTGGAAGATCGATTACCCCCAGGGTAACAGTGTCTCCAGTTTCGATGTCAGCATCTGATGCCTGGATGGTAAACTCCAATGTCTCACCAGCGGTAATGATAAAATGGCTGCCATCTTGTGGAGATGGGGGTACATCAAATGATGGGACACTCCATAGCTGTAGCAAGCAGGTGGCGTCGACGCCACTGCCGACAAGGGAGACATACACCATTTGTGTGCCGGTTCGTGACTCTACAGGTATTGTAAATGTAGTAGAGATTCCTCCGTTTGTGTCCGTTGTGCTAGAGGATACCTGAGTGCTGCCAAGGAAAACCTGAACATCCTGCAATGCTGGTAAGTTATTAGCCGTTACTGTGATGGAGGAGCCAAGCAGCGCGCCATCCGGCGTTACCTGGCAAGAAGGTAAAGCGGTGGGAGTCAATGAAATTGGACCTTCCACCTGATCCACAGTGCCTGTGGAGATGTTTTTGGTTTGAGTCATCAGGCGAATTTCTGTGGCAACCGGACCACGCACTTCGTTTGGGATAATTAACTGAATAATTTGGCCATCAGGAACGGGGAAGTCATCATCAACTTGATGGGCAGCGGCGGGAAGACTTTCAACCGTATTCACACTGGCTTGAATCCCTGGATGTGTGCTTTGTACGAATTGCCCCGATTGGTAGACCCACACTGTGGGTGCAGCTTGTGGAATCCCCGCTGCTATATCAACCTGCACAAGTCCAACCAATTCCATGCCAGGAGAGGTTTCGGGCGCGCCAACCTCCACCGGGGAACCTCCCGTAGTCGGGTCGTTATCCAGGTCCGCAGCGAAGTAATAAAATATCCCCGTCCCGTTCTCGGGAAATAAACCTAAAGTAGAGGCGACCAAATGGGTAACATCCTGATTTGGATCTACCACGAAGCCGGTGACTTCAAGATCGACAAATTCCTCTCCCGGGAGAATGTCTTGAATGTTATCCGGCCAGGTACCGCCTGCCAGAGGAGGAGCAGAAGCCAGGATGCGGTCAGGGATAAGACTGGCTTGCGTGTGAATAATTTGTCTTTGACTCTCATTGATGGTGATCGCACGAGAGGGATTGGGGTCCATAAGATTGACGCCATCTTGAAGATGATTTAGCGAGAGCGCGTGCCCCAGTTCATGACCCAGCCATTTCTCGAAAAAGTCAGGGGCGAGAGGAAGAGGCCTTGGCAGACTAGGATCCGGATTTTCGATTAAATAAGCCATATCGATCACTGTAGCAACACCCTCGAGAAGTTGAAATCCAAGATCATTCATACTTCTTGGTATATTTGCATAGCCGAGTGGATAAGTTGTTGGCGTAACAGTGTCTCCTTCCACATCCACAAACCGGTTCAGGTTGATGGCAATCACTCCAGTTACCGAGGGGTCTTGATCCCGCCAGGCCAGGCGGCAGGCATTGACCGCGAGATCGCGGTCAATGCCTAGGCTTTGGTTATAGAAATGTCCGTCTAGATGGGGTCCCTGAATCACCGGGTAACTCCCGCTTCTGAGCCCGGACACCAAGGCAATGCCGGCCTGGGGGATATAAATTCTTTCATTCAATACTCTCAAGCGGTTGCGCAATACATCGTCGGTTGAAGAAAAACCTGCCAAGCTCGGGTCTTCTACCGATGGACTGCCTTGCAAAGCGCACCAGCGCGTCGGAATGCGGATAAAATCCTCTGACGGGCCTGGAAGTTCCACAATTCTGATAAAGAAATCAAGGATCACCTTGCTGAGCGGATTGTTGCCCGCATCCAGGTCTTCGATCACCACCTGCGTAGAATAAAGTGTGTTGTAGCCCTCCGGCCCCAGTGGAACATTTGTTGTGTCCCAGGTATATAACCCTGTTTCGGGATCGATCGCTGCTCCTGGCGGCTGGGAAAGGTTGACGCCACCCATTTCTTCTGGTGTCGCTATTCGCCAGCGTATTCTCCTCGGCGCTTCAGGATTAGACGCATCAGGGTCAACAGCGGCCACGGTGAAGGAACAAACCGAAGCACGCGGGCAGTCAACAATGGGCGGCAACAGGCTGATGGGACTGGCTGAGGTCCTGAAATCGATTACGGTCTCCATTCTATACAGTTGATCAGGGTTATTGAGATGGGCGTTGGGCGGTCGTTGCGCAGATATGCGGCAGCAATCGAAGCTGTACAAGGTGAAAGGCCCTACGTTTGGATAGGTGTGAAGAAGGTAGTTGTTATTCGTACCCGGTTGCAGGGCGCGCGCCAGAATCCAATCGTTTGCGCTATCGAAGGCAAAAACCTCAAAGTGTAAAGTACCGGTGGATGTACCGTCGCCAAAGTCTTGTATTCCGGTGCCGCCGATGGTTTCCCAGATCACGTCCCCGATCCCGGGCAACCCTCCTGGGCCGGTACATGGCAGGATGGCATTCGTGATCGGGTCGCGGCAAACATAGCCGCTTCGGCGGAACCCCGCTGTGAAGGTGATTTTTGCCGTATTTGGCGGGGACGAATAGTCGCGTTCCCAGGTAATGTGCCCGAAACGGAAATGTGAATGACCATCTTCATCAGCTAAAACAGTGCCCAGAGTTGTACTATATATGAATAGCGTAATCGCTATAAAAACCAGTGTTATGATCACTGACGATAGAACAATGTTTGGTTTCAAAAGAAATCGCATATACATTTCATACCTCCCTGAACGTATTAGAATTTTTTATTAGGATAGGTTATATCTATTCTACTTCTGCCGAACACCTACCTAAATCTGTTTGTTCAATGACTTCCTTTGTTCCATCTAGATGTTTGACAGTTACTTGAATGACGAGATAATTATTCAGCCCAAGCCAGAAATCCGGGTTCAGGTCATTTTGAGGGATGGGTGACGTTTCGTAGAAATAATCTCCTATCCATTCATAACCAGAACAAAATCCAAAATCAGATTTCTTTACAAACAAAAATGGCCCGTCGATGATTTGGGTTTTTGGATCGAAAATCTGGATGGTTTCGGGGATCAGGTCCGGGCTTTTGGAGATGATATGAAACCAATACCTGTCTCCCTCGCGGTGCAAGAAAGACAGGCTATAGAAAAGCGACAAATAATCGGCGGTGCCCGGAGTGGGGGTGATTGTCGGAGTGAGGGTGGGTCGCCAGGGCAGGGTGGGAGTGGG
>JAGUYX010000173.1 GCA_020061145.1 Anaerolineales bacterium
CTCGCAGTTGGAGCAGCGCGTGCAGCCCAGCGCCACCAGCTCAGCCGTGCCCAGAATACAACCATCGGCGCCCAGGGCGATGGCTTTGGCCATATCGTAAGCACTGCGAATACCCCCGCTCGCCATGATGGTGATCTCATCGCGAATGCCCTCCCCCAAAAGGTACTTGTGCACCCGCGGGATGGCGAATTCGACCGGCATGGCGATATTCTTTTTGGCGATCTCCGGAGCAGCCCCGGTGCCGCCATAAGCGCCATCCAGTTGGACGATATGCGCCCCGGCGTAATAACTGCCCACCGCCACCATGTCCACATCCCCCGGCGTGGAGACTTTCACCGAAACCAGCGCCGTGGGGTTGATCGTCTTGACCCAGTCCACATGCTTGCGGTGATCTTCCACCGAATAAACCGAGTGAAAGGGGAAGGGGGAAAACAGGCTCACCCAGGGTACGCTTTCACGCATTTTCGCCACGCTGGTCGTGGCCTTATCGCCCAGCAGGTGACCCCCCAGACCCGGTTTGGCGCCCTGGGCGTACTTGAACTCCACAATCGGCGCGTACTGGATGGTCTCCTCCCGCACCCCAAACATCCCGGTCGCCACCTGGGTGATGACATGCTCGCGGAACTCCACCAGCGCCGGCGGATAACCGCCCTCCCCGGTGCAGGTGAAGGTGCCCCATTCCCGCGCCGCCATCGCCCGGGAGAGCATCACCTGCTCGCTGATCGAGCCGTAGGACATCCCCGCGCCATACCAGGGCACCGGGATGGTGATCCGGCGCGCCGGGTCGTCGTCGCCGCGGCGATTGAGGGGCAGGCTCAGGTCGACCGGCTCTGCCTCCGGCAGCCAGTCCGCTTCGGGCAGGGTCTTGAAATCCAGCCGGTCGAAACCGCCGCCCGAACGCCCCACCCGGTATTCCAGTCCGTTTTCCGGTACGACGCCATGTTCCGCCATGTACCAGGTCGCCAGGATCAACTCTTCCGTCCAGCGGAAGTCCCCCAACGCCGGTGGTGCGCCGTGCTCATAGTCCGACCAGTGATTGAACCCGGCATGCAGGTGACGGATGTGCTTTTCAACGGCTTTGAGGTTAACTTGTGTCTCAGCCATCGTAACCCTCGATTCCGGCAAAGGCTTCCTGCTCCAGTTGAACCATAAACAAAGCCCGCCCCATTTCACCCCGCAAACGGCGCACTTCGCGCAGTCCCATGGCGCCGAGCACCTCGAGCAGCTGGTCGCGCCAGGCAGCCGCCAGGTTCTTCAGGCGCTGCACACCCCATTCAAAAGGAATCGGTCGGGGCAACTCAAAGGCTACATCCGTGCGCCCGTCGAACTCGCCCATCAAGCGCCCCTGTAAAGCCACCAGCAGGGGCAGGTCCAGCCCGACTGCATCCAGGCCGGCGATCATGGCTTTGGGCACGTGTTCCGCCGCCACCAGCCCCCCGCTGCCCAGCAGGGTGACCTCATCCCGCCGCCCGGCTTCGACGAAGGCGCCATGAGCGCGGCGGATCTGGTCGAAGATGAAGCCGCCATCGTCGCTGCGACCGTGATAATCGGCCGTCAGGTGAAAAACGCCCACGCCCCGATCGGCGTAATCCAGCAGGTCTTCGCCGCGAGCAAAGGGTATGCGCAGGGCCACCTGCGCTTCAGGCCATATACTGTGGATACTCTCCGCCAGGCCCTCCGACCAGCCATCCATTTCTATCATCCGCGGGCGGAACGGCAATAAAACCAGACGCTCCTGGTCGCCTGCCCCCACCAGGGGCACGATTTGCGCGCCGCGCAGGTTGAGGGCCAGGATGTATTCCAGCGGGATCACCTGTAAGGTTTGAACCTCCGCCGCTGCCTGGGCGAGGATTTTGTACAACCCCGCTGACTCCAGACCCGGGTGAACCCGGTCGAAGATAAACGGCACCGGTATGGAAAAGGTGTGCGGCAGGGGCTGCTGCGGCGCGCCGGAAACATCAAAGCACAAAAAAGATGCTTTGCTGCCGATATCGACCACGGTGGAAATAAATTCCCGCCCGTGGATGCCATCCCGGGTGGGGCGCACAATTTCCGACATGTCGGTCCACATGCCGTCCCAACCCTTGCCCCCGAACGGCCCGCGATAACCGGCGCCTTTGACCGGCACGCGCCCGGTTTCGGCCTCGTAAGCTACCGTCTCCACCTGCTGGTAGGTGAAGTAAGAATCCCCCAGCGCCCGGCGTTTCGGGTTGGGAGAGACGCGGACGAATTCGGGGAACTCGGTGGTGCAGCGCAGGCAGCCCACGCACAGGTGCGGCCGCGGCGCAAACCCGCCCACCGGGCCGGAGAATACCCCGTACATACACGGGCGGCTGGTGACCGTGGGCAGGTCGAAGCGGGTATGGATCAGCTCGGTGATCAGGTGTTTCGCCAGCCCCAGTTTGCCCACACGCACCTGAAAGCGGCTGGGCCAGCGGATGCGGTCTGGCGCCTCCTGTGTGTCGATATGGTAACGCTCGTAGCCCTGGGTGTGTCCGTTCTTGCGGGTTTTATCCATGCGTTCACCTCTCAGATACCGGCCAGAATTATGTTCGCCTGTGGGTTAACCAAAAAAGCACGCCTCGGCGTGCCCATGTACGAAAATATAACGTTGGGAACGCCCCTCCAGGATTCCGCGCCTCGACCGGAAAAGCTCCGGTTCAGGCGTCCACCGCAGGCTGTTTTGTCGGACGGTTACCCATCCGGTTTGTCAGGCTGCTTGTTTGAGGGGCAAAAAACGGGAGGTGGCACTCCCGGGGGGCATCCGCTGATCGATCGATTTTCCCGGATATCCGGTTAACCCCATTTCGCAATGGGGAACCCCCGGCCTCGTCACCCTGCAGGGTCGAATTCGCGTGCAGGGCCATGCGCTTGATTTGCCGTTATTAAATTGTAC
>JAGUYX010000318.1 GCA_020061145.1 Anaerolineales bacterium
GGGGAATGGAGCAATGCAGTTAAATAATCTACTGGAGTGTTGGATTGGCCGATGATTTCGCCAGCCGGGATGATTAACTGCTGGATAACCTGAGTTGAAAACGACTGGTTTCCGCTAATACCAGGCAGATGCTCCAGCGCCTGTAATGCCTGCTCGAGCGAATCCGGATGAGACAGTAACGCCGCCGCTCGCAAATCAGCCAGCGCTTCTCGATAGGCGGATTTCAACGATGGTTCGCTCCATGGGCAGCCAATAGTTGGGTTAACGCTTCTAGCGTCTGATCTGGTTGGCGAAAATGGATCGCCAACATTCCGACTTCCCGTGCGCCGTGGATGTTCCGTTCAAAATCGTCCACAAACACCGCGGCTTCAGGCTGGATGCCTAACCGTTCCAGGGCGCGCAGGTAGATTTTCGGATCGGGCTTCATCACCCCTTCTTCCGCTGAGATTACAATTTCGTCGAAGACATCGGCAATGTGCAGTTCATTTTCGATCAAGGGGCGCAGGTCAGAAAAAGCATTCGAGATCATCCCAACCCGATAAGCAGGTTTCAAACTGCGAATATAGTCGATCAACTCTCGATCCAGGCGATCGCCGGCAAAAAACTGTTCTCGAAAAGCGGGCAGTTCCCCCAGCGGCACCTTCAGCAGGCGAGCCACATTGTGCCATTGCTCTTCCGCGGAGATCTCACCGATTGCAGCCTTATCCCCGAGGGGATGATGCCAGAGCAAATCTTCCAGGGTTTCCCGGGTCAGCCCATACCGGTTTGCCAGCCGGCGGCGCGGCTCCCAGTCTTCGGTGCGCATCAATACTCCCCCAAAATCCCAGAATACTGCCTGGATCGCCATATTATCCTTCGCCAATGCCTGCCAGTAAAATCCGGTCTACGCCGCGATCCACTTCCCAGGGATAAACAATATAAGCATCGGTAATGGCAGCATAATAATCCGGGCGATGATTGCCAAACAGGTTCCGATACGGGTTGAAGTGCAAAACGCAGGTAGCCGGGAAGCCCCCGGCTGCAGATACCCGGTTTTTCACCGCAGTAATGGTGCGCCCCGAGCCCCAAACATCATCCACAACCAGGATGCGTCGCCCGCGCAATTGAGAATCTTCGGGAAACTGAATAAACCGCGGCCAGGCAAATAACCCCGACTTCTCGCGCTCGGTTTCGGCAGGAAAATCGACCGCCGCAGTTAAAATATGAGTGATGCCCATTGCTTCTGCCAGCAGACCCCCCGGAACAATACCCCCGCGGGTGATCATAACCATGCCAGCATACTCTGTATTGAATTGGGGAAGTAAATACTGCATCAGGCGTTCGACCTCTTCCCAGGTGATCACCTCGCGCCGCATCTGCGCCATACCTGATCCTCTTTTCTACCGCTTACCCCCTGTTTAACTGGCGGGTAAAATAAAAATTGGCCTTAATTATAGCAGCGAAGGGGGGTCTACCTCGACCCGAACCTCGCCCAAATCCCGTTCTGATAGAAAAGCAACCGGGTTCTTACCCCGCAGGATAATCTGCCAGCGGTACATTCCGCCCAGGCGAGCAAAAAAACAGGGCACCGGTCCGACCAGCTCTACACGTTGCGGGCTGGAATCCATCCAGCCCGTAATTTTGCGCGCCAGATCACGCGCCTGGCGTTCAGCAGTTCCAGCGTCCCGGTGACGAATTTCCAGGCGCACCAGCCGGGTGAACGGCGGATAACCCAAATGGCGACGATAAAGCAGCTCCTGAGAATAGAAGGCATTAAAATCATGCCGGGCAGCCGCACGAAGCGCGTAATGCTCGGGGTTGAAGGTTTGCAGGATCACCTTACCCCCCAGCGGACCTCTACCCGCTCGCCCGGCGACCTGGGTGAGCACCTGAAAGACTCGCTCGGGGGCGCGATAATCGGGTAAAGCCAGCCCCACATCCGCCAGCACCACCCCTACCAGCGTCACCAACGGCAAATCCAGGCCTTTGGCGAGCATCTGGGTGCCGATCAGCACATCCGCTCGATGATTTGCGAACTGGCTCAAAATCGCTTCATGGGCGCCTTTGGTTCGCGTCGTACTGCGATCCCATCTCAGTGTCCGCACCTGGGGGAAGGCTTTTTGCACTTCTTCTTCCACCTTTTCCGTACCGGTGCCATACTGACGTATCCGTTCGCTTTTACAATTCGGGCAACGCGCTGGCAACCCACGCTGATACCCGCAATGATGGCAGAGTAAATTTTGGGTAGAAGCGTGATAGGTCAGGGGAATTTCACAACGCGGGCAACGCAGGGTAAAACCACAGTCCCGGCAAAAGATATACGTGGCTGAGCCTAGCCGGTTGAGGAACAAAATCGCCTGCACACCCTGCTCCAGGGTATTTTTTAAACCCGCCTGTAAGGCCCGGCTGAATATGGATCGATTGCCAGACTGAAGCTCAGCGCGCATGTCCACCATTTCTACCGGCGGCAAATCGATCGTCTCTGCCTCACCCTCCAGAGGACGAAATCGGGATTGAATCCCAAAACGGGCTGCCTGCGCCTGGATATGTTTGCGGTGACCCAAAATACGTTGCGGCAGGCTGATTAACGTCCAGCGACCGCGTTGGGCGCGAAAATAACTGGTCACATCCGGGGTGGCGGTGCCCAGCAGACAGGCTGCGCCGCATATTCTGGCGTAAGCCACCGCCAGCTCGCGGGCATGGAAGGAAGGAGCCTCTGGTTGGTAATACGATTCGTCATGGCTTTCATCAACGATCAATAAACCCGGATCAGGCAGGGGAGTAAATAAAGCGCTGCGCGGACCGATGATTACCGAAAGCAGGCCGCTGCGCGCCCGCCGCCAGGTGTCATAACGTTCACCCTGAGATAAACGCGAATGGATCAACCCCACCCGACCCGGAAAGCGCCCCAGAAATCGGCGCACCGTTTGAGGAGTGAGCGAAATTTCAGGCACCAGCACAATCGCCTGGCGCCCGCGAGCCAGCGTTTCTTCGACTGCCTGCAAATAAATTTCGGTTTTTCCCGAACCGGTGACCCCATGCAACAAAAAAGGCGGCGGCGCGTTTCCCGGCTCTGCTTTCCACATGGCCTCGCGCACCTGCTCCCAGACCAGGATCTGCTCCTGGGTAAGATAAACCGGTTCGCCACCTGTGGGTTGGATACCTTCCAGCGGGTCGCGCCAGACTTCACTCTCGCCCAATGCCACCAGATCACGGTCAGCCAGGTAACGCAAATCGGCCAGGTTGCCCCCACTGGCGGCGTATACCCAGCTCACCTCTACCGGCCCGGCCTCCTGTAATAGAAACTCCAGCATTTTCTGCCGGCGAGTTAAAGGCTGGCTGCCCGGGCGACCCAACTCCGGCATGGATAAACGGGCTTCATCCGGTGGGCAGGCCAGTTGTACCGTGCGCACCACTTTTGGACGTAAGCGGTTTGCAGGTAATTCCGTACGGGTATGTAACAGATTGTTACGCGCGAGCGCCTGTGCGGCTGCTTTCCAGTTCTGATGGGGCAGGGAACGCTCTAATTGGGTGGTGCGCAGCGGGCCGCGCCGGGCCAGAATCTGCCACAGGCGGCGGGAAGTACGATCGAGGTCTTCCGGGATTTCTCGGGGTGCACTGTCGGCGAGTGTGTAAACAGTTTCGGATAACTGGCTCAAACCGGGCGGCAGAAATATCTCGATGCATACCGCCAGAGGAGTCAGACTGTATTTGGATAGATAACGCGCCAATTCGATTTGCCGCCCGGTGAGCACCGGCCGGGGATCCAATAACTCCTTGACCGGTCTGGTGTTTGCCACAGCCGGGCTATCCACCCTTTCCAGCACCACCCCCTGCACGGTTTGCCTGCCGAAGGGCACCAGGACAAAGTGACCGGGCTGAAGCGTCATTTCCAGTTCTGCAGGTTCATGATAGTGGAAAACGCCCCTCACCCGAGGGACGTTTACAGCAATTTCAACAAATCCGGTCATGTTGCTTTTCCCGTTTTCTCTACCCGCCCCGGCTGACTTGGCCATACAACACAAAAACCGCTAGATCAACAGATTCATGTTTCGGAAACATAAAAGACCGCTGCACCGTAACCCACCACACTGGCATAATCCCCGGTGACCGCCCCGGAAGTGGCGTGGTGTAATACTCTGGCTCGATTTGCACCTAATTTTTGGGCTGCCCACATGACCGCTGCCAGTGGACCTCGCCCGCAGGCAAAACCCACACCGCTTTCCTCCGCTTCCAGCACCGCCCGGGGATCGAACGCCTCCACCCGGCGGAGTAATTCTGCATCCAGCATTCCCGCCACTTTTTGAGCATAAAAATGGGAGAGGTCGCTGCTGGCGACGAACAAAACGCGTTTATCCTGCACAACCTCAGCCAGGGATTCACCCAATGCCTGGCAGGTCTCCAGACTTTGATCGCGCACCATCACCGGTAACAGCTCAAAATGGCCTGTCAGGGCGCGCTGCAGAAAAGGCAGCTCGATTTCAAGTGAGTGTTCCGGGTCATACCCCACACCGGTCAGGCCAAAGCCCAAACGAGCCTGCAGCGCTTCGTTCAACTTTCCTACACTGGCAACATCCACCGGGACTTCCCCCAGGGGAGTCCAGTATGCCAGATGCAGGCTGGTCAGCAAAGGGTAAGGATAGGGATGGTGCATCGGAGAAACCACCGCGACCAGCTCCGGTTGCTGTCCCTGAACCAGGCGATAAGCATAACCGGCAACCGGGCCAGAATAACGCAAGCCGGCATGTGGCGCCAGAATAGCCCGCACTTCGCCGGATATCTCCGGTGGGGTTGCCGCTTCCAGGTAACGGTCGACCTCAGCAGCCAGTATTTCTGCTTGATCGGGGTACCATGTCCCGGCAATGGGAGAGGGTCGGGTTGTCTCGATACCATTCATGGAATTGAATTCTCGGCGAAGGCCAGTTGCGGTAACTCGAGCCTGTCGTCCTGGATGAATTTTAACATACGGCCGGCAGGTTAATCCCACTCCTTCGGGTTAGCGCGAATATGTACCTTCAGAATGGGAAAATGATCCCTGAGTCGCGACTGGAAGAGGAGGCAACTGCCCGTATGTTATACTGTTAGCCAGATTCGTACCCATATTCGCCCTGCATCAACATACAACATAAGGGTCTGAGCACATGTACGCCAAAATCAAAATCATTTATTGTGCAGTTTGAAGATACACCGATCGCGCCGTCGGTCTGGCGGCTGAACTATTAAAAGAATTCGAGCCACAACTCGATAGCCTGATCATGGTACCGGATGAAGGCGGAAAATTCGAAGTGCTGGTCGATGACCGGCTGGTTTATTCCAAGCTACAAACCCGGCGCCATGCCGAACCCGGCGAGGTGCAACGCCTGGTGCGTGAAGCCTTGGACTCTGCAGCGGCAGGGTAAAACGTCCGTATGCGTCTTCTTTTACAGCGAGTTCGCCTGGGACGGGTAAGCGTAGACGGTGAAACGCTTGCGGAAATCGGCCCGGGCGTCGTTTTACTGGTAGGGGTTGGCCCGCAAGACCGCCCGGAGCAGGCGCGTTACCTGGCAGAGAAAGTAGCGCATTTGCGCATTTTCGAAGACGCACAGGGGAAAATGAACCTGTCGTTGCTCGAAACCGGGGGAGAAGCGCTGGTGGTTTCCCAATTTACCTTGTATGCGGATACACGCAAAGGTCGCCGTCCATCCTTCGTGGAGGCGGCTCCACCGGAAATCGCGGAAAACCTGGTGGAGCGTTTTGCCGCCGAGCTAAATACCCTGGGTGTCCCTACCCGCCAGGGGAAATTCGCAGCGCATATGCTGGTAGAGATACACAATGACGGCCCGGTCACCCTCTGGCTGGAACGTTAGCTGGTTAGCTGCGGTATCTCGCCCCGCCACAAAACCCCATCCAATTGGAAATAACGCGCGCCTGCTCGCTGCATGGCGCGCAAATCGGCGCTTGAATATATTCCCCCGCTGGCAATAACCTCCAGGCCTTGTTCCGCCAACGCCTGCACGACCGGTAATACTACCGGCAACATCGCCGGTCCATACAACCTGCCGGAGATCAGATTTCCATCGGGGGCGGCGAACATTCCTCGAGGTGGGGCAAGACTGACCAGAGAAAACCCATTTTCCAGGGCCACCCCTGCCAGCTCCTGCGCCTGCTCGAAAGGAAGCTGGACAATCAGAGGGCGTTCGCCACGCGCAGCCTTGAGGAAAGCCACAGCCTGCTCGGGGGAAATCCCGGGGGGAAGGCCCAACTCCACGCCTGAGACACCCTCCACCCATTCCAGCTCGAGCACCAGCTGGTAAACCTCTTCCGGACTTCGCGCCAGCAGGTGCACGATGAGAGGCAGGCGCATTAATGCCCAACGCCCGGAGTAACGGCGGATCACCGTGCGTAGCCCGGGATTGGGAAAACCGGTGTGCAACAAGAAACCCCCAGGAAAAGGCAACAACCGCGGGCCGTTTACCGGTGTGCGCGGCGCCAGGCTGACCGGATTGGTAATAAAGGCGCTCAGGCGTTCGAGATCGACCGGACTGCGCCGGTCTGGCGCAAAACCCAGTGTTCCGGCGACATTCATCAGCCGCCCATCCAGCAGGAGGGTTTCTTTAGCCATTTATTCGCTCGCACACGTGGAAAGCGGTAGAATCGCAGCGCCGGTCCAGGGTAAAACGCTCACTTTAACAGCCTGTCCAGGGAAAGCACCGGGCCATCGCCGCAGGCCAGAAAATTTGCATAACGACCGTTAACCGTACACACTCCACAGGCGGCGGTTCCACCACAGGGCATGGGTATGTTTACCAACGCCTGCGCCGGCGCAGTTAATTTCGTATAAGTAGGTAATCCAAAAACAGCACTGACCTGGTTCAGGCGATCTACAGGTATATCCAGCGCCCAGAAATCTGCCCAATCACGTAATTCAGGTAACGCTTCCAATGGGTAGGCTTCCACTTCCAGGGGGAGTTGTGGCAGCGGCTGATCGCTGAACAGGGCGATAGCGGACCCATTCTCCAGGGCAGGGTACACCAGCGGGAGCAGGCGTAACACCGTCGAGCTTAATGAAACCAGGGCCAGGCGCTGCGTCTCTGGCGGCAGGTGGAACCCCTGCCCCAAAGGTCCACGCAGGCGCAACTCGCTGCCGATTCGCCAGGCAGGCGAGGAATTACCCAAAACACGCACCCCGGTAACCTCGCCTGCTGAACCGGTTATCTCCTCCGCCTGGCGTAACCAGCGGATACCGGCGGGAAAAAGCGCCACCGGTAACGGCTCCCATGGTTGGGCAGGATTCCAGGCGAACAGATATTGGCCGGGTTTGGGCAAGAAACGCGGGTGGAGCGATAACCAGAGACTACCATCGAGCTGCTCTTCAAAGAGCGTGGCCTGCGCATCGAACCCAACCTGTGTCATGCCTTGGATGGTATCACGCATCAACAGGCGAAGCAACCAGGATCGTGGCGGTTTGCCGGCGAACTGATTAACCGCTGGAATCCAAAGACGGTATAATTTTGTATTACTCCAGGTAAATTGCTATTCCTGAACCTTTTCCTCAGGCGACTATGGGGATTTCCCCGGCGCACCTGAACCTGATATCATGACCACGAATAACAACCACAATGGTTGATACAATCCAGAGGAGGATGACTTAATGAATGTCGCTACGGTCCTTTCCGCATTAGCCACGCTTACCTGGGCCGTTCTGGTGGGCTTTTTGATCTTAATCGTTGTACGTACTTCCCGTCGTCAGCCGATCCGGGGAGCCGGAATTTATCTCCTGTCGATTGCCGTGCTGGCGATCGTGTTAACCTCCCTCAGCGCCGGGCTGGTTTTTGTCCAGCCCGAGCAACGCGGCGTGGTTATATCGGCTGTCTCTCCACAGGGGTATCGGGAAACTGCCCTGCAACCCGGCTTACGCTGGATTATTCCCTACCTGGAAACGGTGGTGTACTATCCGATCTCCAGCCAGACCTACACCATGTCCATCGCCCCAACGGAAGGTCAGCGCCCTGGAGATGATTCCGTAGCAGCGCGTACTGCGGACGGGCAGGAAATCCTGGTGGATGCTTCGGTTATTTATGCAGTCAATCCGGACTCGGTGATTCAATTACATATCATCTGGCAGAACCGTTATACCGATGACCTGGTGCGCCCTCTGGCACGGGGCATCATTCGCGATGCGGTTTCCCAATATGGTGTGGAAGAAGTATACAGCCAACGCCGGTCTGAACTGACCGAGCAGATTAAAGAAAGCTTGCTTGCCAAATTGGCAGAAAATGGGCTGATATTAAAAGATTTTGTCCTGCGCAACATTACCTTCTCGCCTGAATATGCCGCCTCCGTCGAACAAAAGCAAATCGCCGAGCAACAGGCCCAACAGGCGTTTTTTGTGGTCGAACAGCGCCGCCAGGAAGCCGAACAGGCGCGCCAGGTAGCCCAGGGTCAGGCGGATGCAGCAGTGATTCAGGCAGAAGGGCGGGCGCAGTCTCGCCTGATCGAGGCTGAGGCCGAGGCTGAGGCATTACGCCTGATCGCTGCAGCCCTGCAGGATAACCCCGACCTGCTGACCTATCAGTATATCAACCAGCTTGCACCGGGTGTCCGGGTGATGCTGGTGCCTAACGATAATCCATATCTCCTGCCCTTGCCGTCACTGGACGAACTTTCCGGTCCGGCCGCGATCGGGCCTGAACCTTTACCCACACCTTTGCCGGAACCTTCGCCAGCTCCTTGAAATCTGGAGACAGGCAAGGTTTTTAACGGATCATTCAGACTTTCTTCTGAGAAAGAGAGACATGAGTTCCAGACCTGCACACGCCCCAACCGGGCGCCAGATCCGGCTCACCAGCCTGTCCAATTGCGCCGGTTGAGCATCCAAATTAAGTGCTGAAGCGCTGGCGCAGGTGCTGCGCCCATTGCAGGAAATCTACCAGCCGGCGGATTATCCAGACCTGCTGGCAGGTCTGGATAATCCGGATGACGCGGCCGTCTGGCGCCTGTCCGAAGACCGGGCGCTGGTGGTAACCCTGGATTTTTTCACCCCGATCGTGGACAACCCCTACGATTACGGGGCGATTGCGGCTGCCAACAGCCTGTCGGATATTTACGCCATGGGCGGTAAACCATTCCTGGCCTTGAATGTAGCCGCTTTCCCGCCCGAATTGCCAAATGAAATCACTTCCGAAATTCTGCGAGGGGGAGCCGAAAAAGCCCATCAGGCGGGGGTGGTGATCGCCGGCGGACATACCGTGCAGGACAAAGAACCGAAATACGGCTTGATTGGCCTGGGCTTTGTTCACCCCGAAAAGCTGCTGACCAAAAAAGGAGCGCGCCCCGGCGATGTATTGCTGTTGAGTAAGCCATTGGGGACGGGCACCATCACCACGGCCCTGAAACGCGACCAGGCGGACCCCACTGATGTCAGCGAAGCGGTGGGCTGGATGAAACGCCTGAACCAGACAGCCAGCGAGTTGGCGCTGGCGTTTGGTGTGCGCGCCTGCACCGATATCACCGGCTACAGCCTGCTGGGGCATGCCTGGGAGATGGCAACCGCTTCCGGGGTGGGGCTGCGCTTCAGGTTTGAAAACCTGCCCTTCTTAAAAGGCGCCTTTCATTACGCACAGGAATATATCTTCCCCGGGGGATCAATGGACAACCAGCATTATTTCGGCTCGCACGTGACCTTTGCGGATGAGATCGAGGAATCCTTCCGGCTTTTACTTTTCGATGCTCAGACCAGCGGCGGTCTGTTGATGAGTGTTCCGGCGCCGCAGGTGAAGCCAATGCAGGCCGAAGCTGCCCGGGTCGGGCAAAACTTGTGGCAGGTCGGCGAAGTCATCGAAGGCGCACATATTGAAGTCTTACGGTAGGCCACATGATAAACGATGATCTGGCATTTAACAGCCGGCGCTCGCCGGTCCTCAGCCGGGAAGGTCTGGTTGCCACCTCACAACCGCTGGCAGTCGCCGCGGGAATTCATGTTTTACGTAAAGGCGGCAATGCTGCAGACGCGGCGGTTGCGGCAGCGGCAGCTCTAAACGTCACCGAGCCCACCTCGACCGGTATCGGTGGCGACTGTTTTGCCTTGTTTTATGAAGCCAAAACAGGGCGGATCAGCGCTCTAAATGGCTCTGGACGCGCCCCGGCAAAACTGACGCTGCAAAAATTACGCAATGAAGGGTATGGGGTCTACGGTCGCCAAATGGAGCTGCCGCCTTACCACCCCTATACCATCACCGTCCCAGGCGCCTGCGCCGGTTGGTGCGACCTGGTGAATCAGTTTGGTCGTCTCAAAATGGCCGATGTCCTGGAACCTGCCATCCACCTGGCAGAGTCCGGGTTTCCGGTGGCGCCGATCACGGCCCACTTCTGGGCTGCAGGCGGCGAACGCCAGCTGGCCAACGCACTGAATGGCCGCGAATTGACCATCGATGGGCGAACACCCCGGGCAGGCGAGGTTTTCCGTAATCCGGGGCTGGCCAAAACCTTGAAAGTCGTGGCGGAACAGGGTAAAGAGGGGTTTTACTTTGGCGAAATTGCCCACGCCATCGCCGCAGTGGTCAAACAGGCCGGCGGTTGCCTGGAAGAAGGCGACCTGGCTGCTCACCAATCGACCTGGGAAGAGCCAATCTCCACCACCTATCGCGGCTATCGGCTGTGGGAATGCCCACCCAACGGTCAGGGGTTGGCAGCTTTGCTGGCATTGAATATCCTTGAACAAACCGAGGCGCACAAATTAGCCCCGCTTTCGGCGGAACGCCTGCATCTGGAAATCGAAGCCATGCGGCTGGCCTTTGCCGATACCCGCTGGTTTGTCGCAGATCCGCAGACTAACCCGGCGCCTTTGAAAGAACTGCTCTCCAAGGATTACGCGGCCGTCCGGGCGTTGTATATAGATCGTAAAAATGCCACGCTGGATCAAAAACGCGGGTCGCCGGTTGCCGCATCCGATACGGTTTACCTGACCGTTGTGGATGCGGAGGGCAATGCCTGCTCCTTCATCAACAGTAATTACATGGGATTTGGCACCGGTATCGTCCCCAAAGGCTGGGGATTCACCCTGCAAAACCGGGGGCATAATTTCAGCCTGGATCCGGAACACCCCAACGCACTGGCGCCCAACAAACGCCCCTACCACACCATCATTCCGGCTTTGCTCACCCACGCCAGTGATAACCGATTGTTTGCCAGTTTTGGGGTAATGGGCGGCTTCATGCAACCTCAGGGGCATTTACAGGTGACCTTGGGGATGATTGTAGATCATCTGGATCCCCAGGCTGTCCTCGACCGGCCGCGCTTCTGTATCACGGACGGCACCGCGGGGGGAAAAGTTGCATTGGAAGAAGGTATCCCCTTTGCTACCCTGGCGCGCCTGGCGCAAATGGGACATCCGGTGGTGCCGGTCAGCGGTTATGCTAGAGCGCTTTTCGGACGCGGTCAGATTATCTTGCAAGATAAAGCAAGCGGTGTTTTATGGGGCGGCAGCGACCCGCGTGCCGACGGATGTGCAATGAGTGTCTGATTACCGAGTCAAATCCGGGGTAGAATTCATCACAGAAAGGAGAATTCGTCTATGATGATCAGTGAAAAACTCAACCAGGCAATGAATGAGCAAATCGGGAATGAGTTTGGCGCCAGTATGCAGTACCTGGCAATTGCGGCTTTTTTTGGAGCCCGCCACATGTCGCTGCTCTCCAAACTATTCTTCGAGCAGGCTGAAGAAGAAAAAGAGCATGCCATGAAGTTTGTGCATTATGTGCTCGAAACCGGGGGTGAGTTACGTATCCCTCAGATCAAAGCGCCCAAACCGACTTTCGAGTCCGCCACCGAGGCTGTCGAGGCTGCCTTGAACTGGGAACTGGAAGTGACCCGGCAGATCAACAACCTGATGGACATTGCCGTCTCGGAGAAGGATTACCTGGCGCGTGGTATGCTGCAGTGGTTTGTCGAGGAACAACTGGAAGAAATCAATAAGATGGAACGCCTGCTGAGCGTGATTCGCCGGGCAGGCGATAACAACCTGCTGATGGTTGAGGCTTACCTGATCCACGCCGGAGAGGATTAGCCCAAGACACATCGGGCTGGAGGGATCCCTCCAGCCCGATATATTTATTTGCCTTTATTCGATCACGTAAACTACATTTACTTCGACCGTGAGCTCCGTCTGTCCAGGCGAGATCGGCACTTCGCCAGCTGCCTGCTCGATTGCGACGCGCATATCCTGATATACGGGAGTTGGCCCGCCGCTGACGTAAGCGCTGATAGATTGTACCGCGCCCAACTCGACACCGGCGGCACTTGCCAGGGCTTCTGCCCGGCTACGGGCGCTTGCCACAGCAGCTTCGAGCGCCTGATTGTATGCTGCAGACGTATCTTCCACCGTGAACTGGATGCTGTTGATATTGTTTGCGCCCGCCTGAACTGCGGCGTCCAGGATTTCGCCGACTGTGGCGATATCCCGGATAGTCACCTGGATGGTATTATCCACAATATAGGTGATCCCCAACAACTCGCCATCCCGGTCGTAATCCTGGCGCGGATAGATGCTGAAGTTACTGGTGCGCAAATCACGCTCGGCAATGCCCGCCCTGCGCAGGGCGCTGACCACTGCCTGGGTCTGGGTGGTGTTCTCGGACACTGCAGATTGCGCATCCGTATCTTCCGTATGCACCCCGATGTTAATCCGGGCGATGTCCGGATCGAGGGTCACCTTGCCAGAACCGTTCACGGAAATGGTGCGTTGCGGAACCTCGCCGCTCGCCGGATCCGGCTCCGCCGTCTGCTGTGGATCCGCAGCCAGCGCGCGCGAAGCAAATACCGCGCCCAGCGCCAGTCCGGCCACCACCAGCACAAATAAAAGGATATACATGGGTTTGTTACGCATAAAAATCTCTCCTTCTATAGAGAATCGTTCCAAAGGGTCTCCCTGTCAGGACGCCGGGAAGAGACGAAAAGTTCCTGAACCGGGGTTCTGGACGACTTTTTAAGGTAGTTTGCCTCATTTAATGATACACAATCTTAAAACTGATGATAAAATAGTTCTTACGATAAAACAAATGTTCTGATTTTCAGGGGTAATTCGATGAGCCTGGACTTTCTACAAATACAAACCCAGATTCGTGAATTCGGGGCGGAGGCAGTCAGCCTGGCGCCGGTCCTGGAAGAACGCTACCAGCGCGCCCGGCAATTATTTAACTCAGCGGTTATCGATCTGGACAGACTGCGCAACAAGGTGCAGGAGCTGGCAGAAACCAGGGATAAAACGCTGCGCTGCGCCATACCGGCCGAATTCAATTCCGAATCGCTGAACGGCCATTTTCCCTGCCCACAAATGCCATCCAGCGGTGTGATGATCGCCGCCGACGGATCACAAATTAATCCGGACCGCCATGCTGAGGTGAATTACTGCCTGATCAACGTAGGCGCCATCCAGATGAACCTGGAAAGCACCCAGGCGCCGCAAACCGTCATTCGCAGCCAGTTGATCTTCGGCGAACAGCTCTACGAAGGCCGGCAAACCATGACCGAAGCCAGTGTCGCTTTACAGCGTGACCTGAACGAGCGGCGCATACTGGCGGAGTTAGGCGCACAGGCCGAAGCGGACCCGGTGATCACCTTCACCGATGGTCCGCTGGAATTATGGGGGCCCAAAGAGAGCGACCCGGCGGGGAAATTTCAACAGCATCTGCAGGAATACCTCCAGGCGCTTTCGAAATTACGGGATTTGCGCGCCATCACCGCCGGCTATGTCGACCGACCGGCCTCTAACCTGGTTGTGCGCCTGCTGGAAATCGCCATGTTGTCCGAAGACCAGTTTGGCCAGTTGCGCCGGTGGGATCCGTTGCAGGGAGTGACTGACCTGGGGTTGTTCGCAGACCTGTTGCACCCCGGAGAACGTTCGGCGGTATTCACCCTGCAATCCGGCTCCAGCGATTTATATCGGGAAGATTTAAGCCTGCATTTCTTTTATCTGAACGTGTCCACGCCTTCTCGAAAGCGTAAACTTGCCCGGGTAGAAATACCCGGTTGGGTAGCTCGTGAAGACAACCTGGTGAATGCCCTGCAGGCTGCTCTCTTTTCTCAATGCCAGATTCTGGGAGGTCTGGCTTATCCTTATTTGTTACAACGCGCCCATGAAATCGCCGTTGTCACCCACGCGGAGCGCGAACAGGTTACCCAGATGATGCAGATGGAATTATTACGCCGGGGAATGGCCATGGGTGAAAAATCTGAAAAACAAACCGGCAAAGTTATACTTTCCTGAAGGAGACGCTGATGAACACCTTACCGGCAATCGGTCGCCTGTTAAATTCCAGCACCACCGGGTTTGTTTTTGGCTGCCCGATGGTAGAAGAAGACCTGCCCGCATTTGGCGCCCTGGTGCGGGTACCTCTGGGAGGAGGGCTGGAGGTTTACGGGTTGATTTATGATATTCGTATCAATGACGACGGGGTCGTGCGCCAGCTGGCCACATCGGCAACCGTAAGCGAGGCAGTGATTGCGGATAATCGCGCCAATCGCCTGCTGCCGGTGGAGATCAGCGTGCTGGCAGTGGGGTATGCCCGGAATGGAGAAATCCGCCACCAGTTGCCGCCCCGGCCTCCCTTCAGCCTGGATAACATCTATATTTGCGATGAGGTGGAGGTCTGCCGCTTTACCGATGCCGGCCGTTTTGGCTATCTACGCCACATTTTGCGCCCCGTTGATTTGCCGGTGGGTGAATTGATTGCTGCCCATATCGAGTTGGCTCAACAGGCGCACGCCTCCGCCGGCAACCCGGAATGGTCCACTTTGGCCTTACGCGAGCTGATCACTCTGCTGAGGGATGACTACCCAACCCTGATGAACCTGCTAATGGCCATTTCTGATGTCAGGTTGGAATTTGAACCACGAAGTTAAAAAAGGACCCAAAGTGAATCCTGATAAACCACCAAGGTTTAACTTTGCCCCTATCCCAGAAGCTACCGAAAAAACAGGGAAAGCTATTCTGGATGCAGCGTTCAAAGTGCACACCGCTCTTGGACCAGGGTTGCTGGAATCCGTGTATGAATCTGCACTCATCTACGAGCTAAAATGTCTGAATATGTTGGTAAGAAATCAGGTTGTCGTGCCAGTGCAATATCGGGAATTGATGATTCCATCAGGTTTTCGTATGGATCTGCTGGTGGAAGATAGTGTCGTCGTGGAATTAAAAACCGTGGAAAAATTATTACCCATCCACGAAGCCCAAATCCTGACCTACCTACGCATGGCAAATATCCGACTGGGTTTCCTGCTTAATTTCAATGTCGTTCGCCTGAAAGAAGGCATCAAAAGGCTGGTCAATTAAATTGACCCGTAATACTTTGTGGACTGATCACTCACTTTCTGCTCTTTGTGTTCTTCTTGTTTAAAATAAGCGAGGCAATATGACCAATCAGAAATCAGATATTGGAATAGGGTATGTAGTTGGGGGAGGGTTGAAGGAAAGCCTGAATGTGCGCCTGACGGTGCCCTCCCAACAGGTGCAGGAAGGCGCTTTTGTGGTAATTAAAAGCGGCAACTGGCAATATTATGGGCTGGTTACCGACCTGCGCCTGGGGGCTACCGACCCACGCTTTGCCGATGAACATACACCTGCGAGGATGCCGGCGGGCATTACCGGCCTGTTACAAGGCCAGACACTCTATACCAATCTGGAAGTGCTGCCTACCCTGATGCTGGAAATCGGCCCCGACCCAGCAGATACGGAAGCCTATAACAGCTGGCGTGCGGAGATCGAAAGCGGCTTGCGGGATGAACCCCGCTCCTTGCCGGTTAAAACCATTCCCCCGCACCATGCTGAGGTTTACCTGGCCTCCCCAGGAGACATTGCCGAAATTTTCGGCGGAGATAAAAAAGGCAACTTTGTCATCGGGCATACCCGTGAACAGGGACACCCGGTGCATATCAACCTGAATCGTTTTGTTCAACGTTCCTCCGGTATTTTCGGGGCCACCGGCACAGGTAAATCCTTCCTGGCGCGCATTGTGCTCGCCGGCTTGATCCAGTACAATGCCGCATCAGTGCTGGTATTCGACATGCACAATGAATACGGCCCGGATGACGTCGCCTCCGATACCGGCCAAAAAGTGGTCGGGTTGAAAAGTAAATTCAGCAGCCGGGTGAGGCTGGTCGGGTTGGGGCGTGGTGCATTGGTACGGGGGCAGACTCCCGATTTCAACCTGGAAATCCCAATGAGCGCCATCATGCCGGAGGACATCGAATTACTCACCCGTGAGCTCAATCTCAAGGAGACCACCCCAACCACCCTGGATGCCCTGGTTACCAGTTTTGGGCGCGAAAACTGGTTCAGCGCCTTTCGTAATATGAGTGTGGGTGGGGTGATCGAAGATGAGAATGGCAAAAAAGTGCCTGCTCCAGATAGCGTGGCTTATTGGGCAAATGCAAACGGCGTAAATGTGATGGCCGCGGAAGGCCTGCACAGCAAATTACGAAGGGTGTTTCACCTGGATTATGTGGTGGAAAAACCTGCCAGCGACGGCATCGGTGAAATGATCAAAAGCCTGGAGGCAGGCCGCCATGTAATTCTTTCCTTTGGCAGTCACGAAAGCGATCTGGATTACCTGTTGGTCTCCAACCTGCTTACCCGGCGCATCCGCAATGCCTGGGAAAAGAGCACCAACGAATATCGCTCGACCGGAGAAGGTGAACCGCGACCCCTGGTAATCGTGGTGGAAGAAGCGCATAAATTACTCAACCGGGAAATGGCCTCGCAGACCACCTTCAGCACGATAGCACGTGAGCTGCGCAAATATTATGTCACCTTGCTGATCATTGACCAGCGCCCCTCCCAAATTTATGATGAGGTGATGTCCCAGTTGGGCACACGCATCTCAGGCTGGCTGGGTGATGACGATGATATCCGCGCTGTATTGTCGGGTCTCGCCGGACGAGAGGCGCTGCGGGGTATGCTCGCCCGCTTGCAGCCTGCGGAGGAAGTCTTGTTGCTTGGCTGGGGTGTGCCTATGCCGCTACCGGTACGTTCGCGCCGCTATGACGACCGCTTCTGGCAGGAACTGCTCAAACAGACTGCTACAGTTGGCATGACTGGCGCCCAGGCGTTGCAAGATCTCGGATTTTAACCGCTTAGCGGTCGCATACGAGGAAGGTGAATACGCATGGAAATTTATCTGGCTACACGGCGTGGCCTGTTTCTTGCCCGGCAGGAAAATGGGAACTGGGTCGCCCGTCCTTTGGGACAGGAGGGACAACTGATTACCAGCATCGCTGTCCAGGGCGGGTTTGTCCTATCCGGAAGCCGGCGGGGAGTGTATCGTTCCATAGATGGCGGGCTACACTGGAAATTATCCAACCGCGGATTGACCCTACCACATATTCGCTGGTTGGCCTTCCATCCCCAAAAGAAAGGTTTTGCACTGGCAGGCACAGAACCTGCCGGCATTTTCTACAGCGAAGACACCGGCGAAACCTGGCACGCCTGCCCGGAAGTAGAAGACATGCGCCTGGATTATGAGTGGTCATTGCCTTATTCCCCGGAGGCAGGCTGTGTGCGCGGTTTTGCCCTGGCGGGCCGGCGTGCTTACGCGGCAGTGGAAGACGGCGCAGTACTGGTTTCCGATCTCTATGGTAAAAACTGGGAACTGGCGTCCGGGAGCAGCGGCGACGCCAATCATTGGCCAGCCCAGGATCAGGTACACTCCGATGTGCATTCTATCGAGGTTTTTCCCGGTAATCCGATGCTGGTATTCGCACCCACCGGGGGTGGTTTATATCGCTCTCGGGATGGCGGCCTCACCTGGACGCTGTTATACCGGTGTTATTGCCGGGCGGTATTGCTCGACCCACAGGACCCGGAGCATTTTCTTTTCGGTCCGGCAGATGGTGTGGATCGCGGCGGCAAGCTGATCGAAACCCGCGACGGCGGCAAAACCTGGAGCGACGCTTCAACAGGTATGGATACTCCCTGGCCCACAACCATGGTGGAGCGATTCACGCAGCTGAACGATCGGCTGTTTGCGGTGCTGTCTGACGGTCGCCTGTACACCACAGAGACCGGGCGTATCGAATGGCAACAAATCGTTCCCGGTATTCCCGGGATAAATGCAGTCACGGGCATGCATACCTGAGCGTGGTGGGAATAATTATGTCGAACACTGAGGGAAAGTTTAAAATTTATCCGCTGACGCCTGAGCGTTGGCCCGACCTGGAAAAGCTATTTGGACCACGTGGCGCAGTGGGTGGCTGCTGGTGCATGTACTGGCGTTTAACCAGCCGAGAATATGATGAATTAAAAGGTCCCGGCAACCGGGCATTGCTCAAAGACCTGGTTGATACCGTACAGGTCCCTGGATTACTGGCTTACCTGGATGGGGAAGTCGCCGGATGGTGTTCTTTAGGTCCTCGGGAAGTCTACTCTCGCCTGGAACGATCGCGTACTCTGGCTCGCCCTGATGATCAACCGGTATGGTCAATCGTCTGTTTTTTTATCCAGCGTAAATATCGCCGCTCAGGAATTTCTGAGCGTCTGCTGGAAGGGGCGATTGCGTATGCCCGCACACAAGGGGTGAAAATTCTTGAGGGTTATCCGGTAGAACCCAAAAAAGGGGAGATGCCATCTGTCTTTGCTTATACTGGCCTGGCCAGCACCTTTCACAAACTGGGATTCAAGGAAGTAACCCGGCGTTCAGATACTCGCCCCATTATGCGCCTGGAACTCGATGGTGAAGATCTAACTGAAAAAAAGAGTGATTCCCAATGATTTTAGCGACCTTGTGTTATGTGAAGAAAAACGGAAAAACCCTGATGATCCACCGCAATAAAAAGCAGAATGATGTGCATGCAGGCAAGTGGAATGGCCTGGGCGGTAAGGTGGAGCCGGGCGAAACGCCGGAAGAATGTGTGATCCGCGAAATATTCGAAGAATCAGGGCTGCGTATTCGCAATCCACGCTTGAGCGGATTGATTACCTTTCCAAAATTTGCGCATGGGGAGGATTGGTATGCCTATGTGTTTATCGCCCGGGAATTCAGCGGCGAGTTGATTGATTCCCCCGAGGGTCAACTGGCCTGGGTCGAGGATAACAAACTGATGGATTTGCCGTTCTGGGAGGGAGATTATATTTTCTTGCCCTGGTTGGAAGACAACCGTTTCTTCTCTGCAAAATTCAGTTATCGAGATGGTCAGCTTATCGATCATTCGGTTGTGTTTTATCCATGCGACTGAAGGCTTATTTACTAACGCTGGTGCGTACCCGTTTGGTAAGCCGGTTTCTTCGGAAAATAATCCTGATGGAAAATCAAATTTTGCCCCTCCCCAAACTCTACAGCAGTAAACACTGGCATGTCTTCGTTCATCCTCAACCTGCCTACGCATTCCATTTGCTCTTAGTGCCCCGGTCTGCATATGCCAGCATTACCGATATGGAAACGTTAGCGGGTGAGGTCATGGCAGATCTCCTGCTGGGTGTGGAACATCTGGTTAATCAACACCAACTCGAAAAACAAGGATATCGCCTGATCACCAATGGCGGTGTGTATCAGGAAGTCAAAATGCCGCCTTTCCATCTGGTTTCGGGAGGGGAAAAGACGCAACCAATCCCGGGTGAATAATCTTCGGTAACTCACAGTTTTGGGGATAGAACTAACATGGGTGAGGGGGAAAATACCAAAATGCCTCTTGACAAGATCGAACAAATGTTCTATATTTAGATCAACTTACTGCAAAGCGGAACTGACACTTCCGTATCACAACGTTGAATTTCTTCAATCCTGTTCGTTCTCTGGAGGTTTCCATGAACACCCGCCTGTCCGCCAATCTTGGGCGATTCCAAATCCCGCGTGGAATGTTGTTTGGCATTTTGATCGTTGGCGCCTTGCTGGCATTTGAGGTATTCAATTACAGCACCACTGAATTTGCGCTTTCCGATCTACTGGGAGATTTAAGCTTTGCCGGGGTACGGTGGGCGACCATTCTGGCGATCGCCTTCTGTGGTATCGATTTTGCCGGTATCGCTCGCCTGTTCACACCGGAAAAAGGCGTCGAGGAACCCACTGAAGTCTGGTATCTATTCGGCGCCTGGCTGCTGGCTGCCGCCATGAACGCTACCCTGACCTGGTGGGGGGTTTCCATCGCCGTTCTCAATCACGAGACGCTGGGGAACGCAGTGGTAGCACGGGAGACATTGTTACGGGTCGTCCCAATTTTTGTGGCTGTCCTGGTCTGGTTGATCCGTGTGTTGATTATCGGTTCATTCTCAGTGGCGGGAGACCGATTGTTCTCCCAGGCAGAACGCACCGTTCATCAACGACCAATGACCGGTCAACAACCCGGCAACCAACGTTCGGTGATCCCCAGCATCGGGTTCACTCCGCGCCGCGCCCAGAAATCAGCCAAGGCTACATCACCTTCTTTCCGTCCCGCGCCTAAACCGGAAAGGGAATTGGAAACGGAATATAACACCGGCTATCCACGGCCGGAGCCAACTTACCATCCTTTGTCCATGACTGCCGAACCCAACCGAAAGTCAAACACGATATCCCGTTTACGGAGCTAATGGGACATGGATCAGGCGTGGCAGGTAGAGGAGAGGTATGAGCTTGAATACGACGACCCGTATGAGGCAGCCTCCGCAGTAAATCAGTCTGGAGGCTGCCTCACGGCCATCTTACCGCCACTGGCAGTTCTGATCGTCGGATGTTTGCTGGCTTTTTTCGCACTGAACCTCACCACGCCTGTGGTTGCCGATACCGGGCAAGCTGAAATGACGATTACTGAACAAACTACCAATGACTCGGTTTCAGAAGAAAAACCGGTCGAGAATAAAAAAACTTCTGAAGACCGAAAATCGCCTAAAAAGTTGGCAGCATTATTCACTCCAGAAGTGCTGTATTGGGAAGATCTGATCGTCAAATGGGCCAGGCAATTTGATCTGGATCCCAACCTCGTAGCTACCGTTATGCAAATCGAATCTTGTGGTGATCCTGAAGCCATTTCCTCCGCCGGGGCGAGCGGTTTATTTCAGGTGATGCCATTCCACTTTGCCGCCGGCGAAAACATGTTCGACCCGCAAATTAATGCCAAACGCGGTGTAGCTTATTTACAGAAAGCTTTCCAGGCACGCGAGGGGGATGCCAGACTCGCTCTTGCCAGCTATAATGGCGGGATCAGCGGCGCTTCTCGCCCGGAATCTCAATGGGCGAATGAAACTCAACGTTACGCCTATTGGGGAGAAGGCATTTATCAGGATGCAATAAATGAGAAGAAAAATAGCTCCCGCCTGAACGAGTGGCTATCCGCCGGCGGCGCCAGTCTGTGTGCTCAGGCTGCCCGCCGCCTGGGGATTACTCCCTGAATGGCTGATCACATTCTGGACTATTCAGCGGCAACCGGATTGTAAATTTCGTCCCCTTGCCGACTTCCGAATCGACTTCTATTTTGCCCCCGTGGTTGCGCACAATCCAATACGCAATCGACAGCCCCAGACCAAATCCCTGATCTTTGCTGCGCGAGCGGGACTTCTCGCCACGATAGAATCGCTCGAAAATATGCGGTAAATCTTCTGGTGTGATGCCCGGTCCGGTATCAGCAATACACACCATGGCATAACTGTCTTGCTTGCCGATATCGATCGTCACCACACCCTTTTCGGGCGTATAGTGCACTGCATTGGCAATCAAATTGACCAACACCTGCTTTAGCTTGTCCCGGTCACCGCACACCAGTACCTGATCCAGCTCACCCAGGCGGAACTCGATTTTATCTTTAGCGACAACCTTCATTTGTTGAAGCACTTCAAATACCAGGGAGTCCAGCTCGACTTGCCGGTAATCCAGAGGCAGTTTGCCCGACTCCGCCTGCGAAAGCAACAATAAATCGCCCGCCAATCGCGCCAAACGATCTGCTTCGGACTCAATACTCTCTAAAAGTTCATCCTCGCCACATTGCATACGGCGTAGCAAAGCCGCATTGCCTTTGATAACAGTCAGCGGTGTGCGCAATTCATGCCCCACATCCGTAAGGAAACGACGTTGCGTATTGAAGAGCTGCTCTAACCGGCCCAAGGTAATATTAAATGCAGCAATCAATTGACCAATTTCATCCTCGGGCGATAGACCATGGCTGGGAATACGCCTGGAGAGATCGTCTGCGCGGGTAATTTGAAGTGCGGTCTGGGTGACAGATTCGAGTGGCACCAGTACCTGATGGGTACTGAACCAGGCGGCAATCGCCGCCAGACTCATGGCGATGATCACTCCCACCAGCAGGACGATCAATAATACCTGCTGAGTGCCATCTACCACACCCAGGCCGGTGGCGATCTGGACTGTGCCCAATTGAAAATCACCCACCTTGATCGGGGCGGTCAACACCCGCAGATGGGTCTCGTCATAATACAGGCTGGTGAAATGCGGAGTACCGGCGTGGATGTGCAAAGGATCGAGAGGACGGGATAGATTTCGCGGCCAGTAATCGCGAATCTTGCCACTGCGATCCCAATATTGAATGATGACATTCGCCGGCGGATCAAAATTTGCCGCCTGGGTAAAACTCACCTGACCGGTGGGGTCCTGATTGACAAATACAACCACATCACGATAAGCAGTCGCCAGAGTACGATCGATCTGCTCCATCAGTATGGCGCTGACAGTTTGATATACCGTTAATCCAAACAATAAGAGGATCCCCCCTACCAATGAGGTATAGAGGATCGTCAGGCGAGTCCGCAGGGACATCAGGTTGGTTCTCGAAGGACATAACCCATGCCTCGCACGGTATGCAGCAGGCGCGGTTCGTCTTCATTCTCCAGTTTCTGCCGTAAATAGCGGATATATACTTCAATAATATTACTTTCGCCACCAAAATCATATCCCCAGACCTGATCGAAAATCACCTCACGGGTGAGTACCTGGCGAGGGTGGCGCATGAATAATTCCAACAACTCGTATTCTTTGGCGGTTAAGGATATCACCCGGTCATTACGCATGGCCTGGCGAGTGCCGGTATCCAGAGAAAGGTCGCCAAAACGCAAAACCTGCGGACGGGCGGGTTGCGCCCGGCGCAGCAAGGCGCGAATGCGCGCCAGTAATTCATCGAGATTGAAGGGCTTGACCATATAATCATCGGCGCCCATATCCAACCCAAGGACGCGATCATTGACCGTGTCTTTGGCGGTCAGGATCAGTATGGGCACCGGCCCTCCAGTGCGAAGCCTGCGGCAGACCTCCAGACCATCCATACCAGGCAGCATCAGGTCGAGCACCACCAGGTCAGGCGGGTTATCGCGTGCCAGCGAAAGACCGGTTGGTCCATCCGGGGCGGTATCCACCTGGTACCCCTCGTAGGCGAGGCCGCGCCGCAAGAATTTTAAAATTCCCTCATCGTCTTCGATCACAAGGATACGTGCGCTCATTGCCACCTCCTGCAATGAATATACCACAGGCTTGTCAAACGAAAAAGTGGGCAACTTCACAAGTTGATTCTCTGATTAAAACCAACAGGGCCAGTCCGCTGCGGACCAGCCCTGTCTGGGAAAAATCGAACAATCAGGCAACTTCGACGGTTGCGCCGGCCGCCTCGAGCTTGCTCTTGGCATCGGTGGCAGTCTCTTTGCCAACGGCTTCGAGAACCTTCGCCCCGGCGGTTTCAGCCAGATCCTTGGCCTCTTTAAGGCCGAGATTGGTGAGTTGGCGGATAGTCTTGATGACCTCGATCTTTTTCGGGCCGGCATCCTTGATGATGACGTCGAATTCCGTCTTCTCTTCCACCGCTTCTTCAGCTGCAGGGGCTGCACCTGCACCAGGAAATGCACCCATGGCTGCTACAGGCGCGGCCGCGGACACACCCCATTTTTCTTCGAGCAACTTGACCAGCTCGGCGGCTTCCAGAACAGAGAGCTCGCTCAACTGGTCCACGATTTTGTCTAAATTCGCCATTTCAAAATTCTCCTTTATCGAATTCCATTCGATGATTTATGTAATAGAGTAGCCAGGTATTTTTCTGGCTGGCTGACCAGATTAATCACACCTCGAATCGAGGTTCATGCCGAGGCGGCTGCCGGGGCGGATTCCTTTTCCGCGTAAGCTTTGACCACGGCTGCCAATTGACGACCGGGTTCTGCCAGGACGCGGGCTACTTTACTGGCCGGGGCCAGAATGGTGCCCAGCAACTGGGCGCGCACAACGGGCAACGGCGGCAATTCTGCCAGGGCCTTGACTTCATCTGCGGTAATTACTTTTGCGCCGAGAGCGCCGGCCTTTACTTTCACAGATTCGGATGTTTTGGCAAAATCCGTGATGGCCTTCGCCAGATCAGGGGCAGTGGTAAAGGCGTACCCGACTGCGGTACTGCTATTGTATACATCCTCGGGAAACTGGTAACCAGCTTTCTCGAACACGATTTTTCCAAGGGTGTTCTTCACCACGTGCAACTCGCCGCCAGCTTCACGCACTTTCAGACGAAATTGTTCCAGCTCTTTCGCCGATAACCCGATATATTCAGTCAGAACCACGGCCTTACTGTCTTTCAACCAGGTTTCGTGCTGTTCGACGAGTTCACGTTTGCGATTCTTTGAGATGGCCAAGCGACTATCACCTCCTTTCTTCAAATATCCTTAAAGCAACTTTGCCTGCCGGAGACAGCAGGCAAAGACAATGAGCAGACCCAAAGAGGAGCCAGTTTTTGTCTTTCACCTCGGCAGGAGATTAAGCCCTTAGGGCGCCTGCTGTCTCTGGCGAAACAAATCCGGAACGATGGGAACGAGCCGGAGCGATGCAATTGTACCAGAAATTCACCGGCGGGGAGCGCAGACTCCATCAGGGCCGGACGGTGAGATACTCAACCATCGCCTGAGCGATTTATTCCGTGAGTTCCATTTGTAAGGCCTGAACCGGATCAACTTTGATCCCGGGGCCCATAGTAGTGGCAACCGTCACCCGCCGCACATACTGCCCTTTGGAAGCTGCGGGTCGGGCTTTGCGTACTGCTTCCAGTAAAGCAGCCATATTTTCGTAAAGCTGATCTAAACCAAACGAAACCTTACCAATCATTACATGCAAATTGGCGGTTTTATCCACCCGGAATTCAACCCGCCCGGCTTTGGTTTCCTCGATCACCCGTCCGATATCTTCTGGTGAAACGACCGTACCGGCTTTGGGGTTCGGCATCAGACCACGTGGGCCGAGGACGCGACCCAAACGACCGACTTTGCTCATCATTTCCGTGGTGGCAATGGTTACATCAAAATCCGTCCAGCCACCCTGAATTTTCTGGATCAATTCGTCATCATCAGCAACATAGTCGGCGCCGGCTTCACGCGCCAGCGCTGCGCCTTCTCCCTGGGCAAAGACCAGAATGCGAACGGTTTTACCGGTGCCATGCGGCAGGACAACCACATCGCGCACCTGCTGATCCGCATGGCGCGGGTCAACGCCCAGGCGCATATGCACTTCAACCGTTTCATCGAACTTTGCTGATGCAGATTCTTTAGCCAGCTCCAGCGCCTCTTTGGGCGAATAGAGCTTCTGAGGCTCAATTTTGGCCAGGGCGGCCATGTATTTTTTACCGTGTTTAGTCATTTTTTCTCCTTCGTGGTGCGAGCGGGTGTTGTCGCTTTAACAGCGTCTGCACCCTCCCACCAGGGGTTCATTCAATAATTTCCAGCCCCATGTTGCGGGCGGTGCCTTCGATCTGACGCATGGCGCCTTCGATATCGATGGCGTTCAGGTCTTTCATCTTTTGTTCGGCAATCTCCCGAACCTGGGCGCGGGTGATTTTGCCCACCTTTTCGCGGTTGGGGACCGCCGAGCCGCGCGGAATACCGGCGGCTTTTTTCAATAACTCAGCGGCAGGCGGGGTTTTCAGGACAAAAGTGAAGGACCCATCCGTAAACACGCTGATCTCGGCTGGAATAATCTCACCCATGCGATTCTGCGTGCGGGCATTGTATTCCTTGCAGAACTGCATCAGATTGATCCCATGACCGGCCAGCGCCGGACCAATGGGGGGCGCCGGGTTTGCTTTACCGGCCTGAATGTTCAACTTGACAATTGCTTTTAGTTTCTTTGCCACAATATTTCTCCTTGGTGGTGTTTACGGGTGCTCAGAATTACACCCTCCCACAACTTAGCAACCATGCAACCATTCCACAAACTCAGGTTTTCTCAACCTGCAGGAAATCCAACTCAACGGGGGTTTCGCGTCCGAAGAAATTGACCATCACCCGCACCTTGGCGCGTTCCATATCAATTTCCGAGACGGTGCCCCGAAATTCGTTAAATGGGCCATCCACAATACGCACCCGTTCCCCAGGTTTAAAGGTGACCTTGATGCGCGGCGCGTCGGCTTCCATGCGGCGAATAATTTGGGAGACCTCTTCCGGGCGTAGCGGAGTGGGGGTGTTACCCATTCCTACAAAACCGGTGACGCCAGGCGTGTTACGCACTACATACCAGGATTCCTCGGTCATCTTCATATTCACCAGGATATAACCGGGGAACACCCGGCGTTCGACTGTGCGCCGCTTGCCTTCTTTAACCTCAATTTCCTCTTCGGTCGGGACGACCACATCGAAAATCATGTCTTTCATACCCATGGTTTCAATGCGTTGTTCAAGGTTATGGCGCACTTTATTTTCGTAGCCAGAATAGCAATGCACGACATACCAGGCTCGCCCATCACCTTCTTCATCCAGCTCAGTGGATTCAAAGCCTTCATCACCCAGAGCGGGGATGTCGATATTCAAGTCATCGTCAGTATCTGCGGAATCGACTTCCGAAACCTCGGTGGGTTCTTCGTCCATCTTTTCCGGGTCGTGCATATCACTCATCATTTACTTCCTATAATCTTTACTGCGGGCAGGATTCTGTTGTTCTGCGAACTATTCGACCAGTCTGATGACTGCTCCGCATTACGAACCGAGCAGCAGACCAAACAGGCGTAAAAACAGAAAATCCAAAGCACCCAAAAAACCGCTCATCAGAACCAATACAACAACCACGACGATGGTCAGGTTAGTCGTCTCCTGACGGGTCGGCCAGGAAACCTTACGCAGCTCGCCGATTGTCTCCCGGAAAAAGCGTTGGATCCGATTTTGTTTTTTCTGCGTTGTTTTCTTTTCGACTTTCGCCACGCAAGACTCCTTTGGGCCGGGAATTATAACAGCCTTTCACCGGCCATGACTGTGCTGTTTTACGCTTAAAAACGCCGCGCTGAGCGACGGCGTTTGAAGGTAGAGGCAGGCCAGGTAGGAATCGAACCCACAACCTCCTGTTTTGGAGACAGGCGCTCTGCCAATTGAGCTACTGGCCTGCGTTGAGAAGCGAACCACCTTCAGGTGGATTACTTCGTTTCGCGGTGAAGCGTATGCTTGCGACACCGGGAGCAGTATTTGTTCAATTCCATCCGCCCCGGGTCGTTCCGTCGGTTTTTCTCAGTTGTATAGTTTCGTTCTTTACATTCCGTGCAGGCCAATGTGACGACCGGCCGGATATCTTTTTTAGAGGCCATAACGCTAAACCTGTACTTTCACACCTATTCCAGAATTTTAGTGATGACGCCTGCGCCAACGGTCAGGCCGCCTTCACGAATGGCGAATTTCGAGCCCTGTTCCAGGGCTACCGGCACGA
>JAGUYX010000050.1 GCA_020061145.1 Anaerolineales bacterium
GGGGCGACCACGGTAATCATCCCGGAAGCATTGACCAAATTCCCGGCGAACTTATCCCGCTTGATCGAAAATGAACGAATTTCAGTCTGGTACTCTGTGCCTTTTGCCCTGATCCAGTTGATGCAACGCGGCAATCTAACCGAACACGACACCAGCTCGCTGCGTTGGATATTGTTTGCCGGAGAGGTCTTCCCTACCAAACACCTGCGCCAATTAATGTTACTGCTGCCGGAAGTCCGTTTCAGCAACCTGTATGGACCCACCGAAACCAATGTCTGCACTTACTATCACGTAGAACAAATTCCGGCAGACACCGACGAGACGATCCCGATTGGCAAACCGTGCGCCAATATCGAAGACCGGGTGGTAGACGCCGACGACCGGCCGGTGAAGGCGGGCGAAGTGGGCGAGCTGCTCATCCGCGGCGGCGTGGTGATGAAAGGTTATTGGGGGCAGGAAGAAAAAACTCGCCAGGGTTTTTACCGCCGTCCGGTTTTCGGGCAGTTCGAAGATCTCTTTTACCGTACCGGCGACCTGGTGCAACTGGATCAGGAGGGGAATTATCGTTATCTGGGGCGGAAAGACCGGCAAATCAAGACGCGTGGTTACCGTGTGGAGCTGGACGAAATTGAAGTCGCTTTACTGGCGCATGATGCCGTCCAGGAAGCAGCCGCCTACCCCATTCCGGATGGTCAGGGGAGTAATCTGATCGAAGGAGCGGTCATTCTGAAGGAAACTTATCACCTGGACGAATCCGATCTGGTGGCACACCTGAGCCAGAAACTACCTCCCTACGCCATACCGGTGAAAATCGATTTTTACCCCGATTTTCCGCGCACCTCCACGGGGAAGATCAATCGACGTGAATTGCAAGCCCGCGCCATAAAACGCCAACAGGCCGGAGGCGTTCAGAAATAGAGGCTTGAAAGGTTATATTCTCAACGATCAGCAAAGGAGCGAAAAAATGGATCGAAAGAGTGTACTGACAGACTATATCAAAAAGGAAATTTTACGCAATGACCGGGCGAAAATTTCCGATGATCAGGATTTGCTCAGCGATGGAATCCTGGATTCACTGGGTATTTTGCAACTGGTGGCCTATATCAGCGAGACCTTCGGCATCGAAATTCCTGATCAAGACGTGGTTTACGAAAACTTTCATAGTATTACCGCCTTAGATACCTACTTAAGCCAGTAATTATCCCATTTCGTACAGGTGAGGAGAGATGGAAGACAACGAGGTAATAATCATTGGGGGAGGACCGGCGGGGGCTGCCCTGGGTGGATATTTATCCAAAGCAGGCATCAAAAACCTGATTATCGATGGCGCAAACCATCCGCGCAAGCATGTTGGTGAATCACTGGTAATGTCCACATACCGGGTCTTCAAAGACCTGGACTTTTTGGAGGTGATGGAATCCGAGCGTTTTGTGCGCAAATATGGGGCTTCCTGGCATGCACCGAATGGTAAGGAATTTGCGGCGCCTTTCGACCAGATCGAACAGGAGGGAATTCCCCAGTATTACACCTATCATGTCGACCGTGCCAGGTTCGACCTGCTTCTGCTCAAACAGGCTGAAAATTTGGGTTCCCGGGTTTATCAGGGAGTTCATGTAAAGAAGGTGTTGTTCGAGAACGGCAGGGCAAGCGGTGTGCGCGTGAACATCGGGGGCAAAGAAATGAATATTCCCTCGAAAGTGGTGATCGATGCCAGCGGGCGAGCCACTATTCTGGGAAACCAGTTGCGCCTCAAGAAAAAGGACACGCTCTTCGACCAATATGCGGTGCATGCCTGGTTCACAGGGGTGGATCGGGGCGATGGTCCAACTCGGAACTATATTCATATCTATTTTCTGCCCATCGAGCGCGGTTGGGTGTGGCAAATACCGATCAACGAGGCGATCACTTCGATGGGGGTGGTGGCGGATAAAAAAGTATTCCGCGCCTCTTTTAGCGATCTGTCAGCGTACTTCTCAAGCAGTATGCAAACCAACCCACGCCTGCAAGCCGCCATGCGTGAAGCCGTGCAGATTACGCCCTTCACACCTGAAGGCGATTACAGTTATTCCATGGAAAAGTTTGTGGGCAATCACTGGATGATGGTCGGGGATGCCGCCCGATTCGTGGATCCCATTTTTTCTTCCGGGGTAAGCGTGGCGTTATACAGCGCCAAATTTGCCTCCGAACAGATCCAACAGGCATTCGCAACCGGCGACTTCAGCGAGGCGGCGCTCAAACCTTACGAGGACAAATTGCGCAAAGGTGTGGAGGTCTGGTACGAATTTATCCGCCTGTATTACAAGCTGATGCCCTTATTCACCCACTTTACCCAATCGCCCCAGCACCGTCTGGATATCATGCGCCTGCTGCAGGGCGAGGTATTTGAACGCGATGAAACTAAAGTGCTGGATGCGATGCGTGAGTATATCCAGAAGGTGGAAGCCTCCGATTCGCACCTGTTCAAAGGACATCTTACGGCAGTGCCGATCGATTGATTCGACCGGTAAACACAGGGGTGGCAGGAAACACGGTTTGCTTATGCTCGGCAACTGAATTCCTGCCGCCCATTACACTTTTTGAAAGGTAAAGAAAACCATTTATGGATGGCGTAATTATTGTTGGCGGCGGGCCGGCAGGCTCCGCCATGGGCAGTTATCTCTCAATGGCAGGGATTCCGAACATCATTCTGGAATCCGCCAATCATCCTCGCCCGCACGTCGGGGAGTCGATGGTGACGTCCTCGACCCGGGTTTTCAAGGAGATTGGTTTTCTGGAAACCATGGAACGGGAAGGTTTCATTCACAAATTTGGCGCTTCCTGGCATGCACCGAATGGCAAGGAATTCGCCATCGAATTCGCTGAATTTCCCCAGCAAGGCATCGACCAGGATTACACCTACCATGTCGATCGCAGCAAGTTCGACCTGCTGATGCTCAAACATGCCGAAAAATTGGGCAGCAAGGTCTATCAGGGGGTGCATGTTAAAAACATCCTGTTCGAGGGGGATCAGGCTGTGGGTGTTCGGGTGAAAATCGCAGACGTAGAAACGGAAATGTTTGCGCCGGTAATCGTCGACGCCACCGGGCGCGGCACCCTGATCGGTAATCAGCTAAAAACCAAAAAGAAGGACACCTATTTCAACCAGTACGCCGTGCATGCCTGGTTCGAAAATGTGCAGCGTGGGAATGGACATACCGCCGACTTCATCCATATATATTTCCTGGAAGTGGAACGCGGCTGGGTATGGCAAATCCCGATTACGGACGAAATCACCTCCATGGGCGTCGTGGCGGATAAAAACGTACTTCGGGGGGATCATGCCGACATCGAGAGTTTCTTTTACAAACACCTTTCTACCAACCCGGACCTGGTTAGCGCCATGGCAGATGCCCGGCGGATCAATGAATTCAAAACCGAGGGCGATTACAGTTACAGCCTGGAAAAATTCGTTGGGAATGGATTCCTGTGTATCGGCGACGCCGCTCGATTTGTTGATCCCATTTTTTCATCGGGTGTGAGCGTCGCCCTGTACAGCGCCAAATATGCCTCGATGGAAATCAAGCGCGCCTTCGAATTGAAGGATTTCAGCGCTGAAATCTTCCAGCCTTACGAGGATAAAGTGCGCTCAGGGGTAAGCGTGTGGTATGAATTCATCCGCCTGTATTACAAATTACTGCCCCTGTTCACCCACTTTATTCAATCGAAAAAACACCGCCTGGAAGTCCTGCGCCTGCTGCAAGGAGAAGTCTACGAACGCGGCGAAGTCCCGGTGTTGGATGCCATGCGCCAGTACATCAAAGCCGTAGAGGCATCCGACTCGCATATACTGAAAGACAGACTGACCGGCGTTCCGATCGATTAACCCCCAGGAAAAAACCCAGTATGGTTCGTAAATTACTTTATCTGAACGGATTGGCCATTCTGGGGGTGGTGCTCTACCATACAGTCGGCATGGGTTTTGTCGCCATGTTTTCCTGGGGGCATCGCTACCTGCCCCCGGGCGTCCCAGTCGATATCCAGGTCGGGACTGCTTCTTATTATGCCCTACGGCTGATCGAACAGATCATCATCTTCAGCGTGCCTGCCTTTTTGTTCGTCTCGGGTTATTTCGTTGCCATCCAGGCGGGAAGAAATAATACCTTGCGCTGGAATTCGACCCTGGGACGCGTTAAAAATCTGGTGTTCCCTTACCTGATCTGGTCATTGGTGCTCATCGCCCTGGGCGTTATTCAAGGCCGGACCTATTCTCCCGGGCGTATCCTGGTGATGCTGCTGACCGGCAGCGCCAGCCCGGTGTTATATTTTGTCCCTCTGTTGATCCAGTTTTTCCTGCTCGCCCCTGTGTTTGTGATGGCTGCGAGGCGTAACTGGAAAGCCCTTTTACTGGTTACCGGGTTCGTGCAGGTTTTGGTACAGGCAGCACAATACCCCATGTACCTGGGTCTAGATTCTGCCTGGGCATCCGGCTTCGTCGGGTTGATTCCTAAATTCCTGTTCATTTACCGGATTTTCTGGTTTCCACTGGGTGTGGTTGTGGGTTTAAACGCAGAGCGCTTCAACCAAATCTCCCCCAGGTTGGCTAAAGCAATGTTGATCGCCGCCACGGTGCTGATCCCGGTTAAGATCGTGGAATGGGAATGGTATTTCCAGCTCTCCGGTTTAGATTGGCTGCCCACCCAGGAGACCCTGCTGGATAGTGTTTATACACTCCTGATCATCTTTGGATTATTGGGGTTGAAAACCAACCGGTTACCCGGTTTCAA
>JAGUYX010000181.1 GCA_020061145.1 Anaerolineales bacterium
ATGTAGGGAATATATGCCGGCTCGTTTCTTTGTCCACGGAATGGGTGCGGGGTAAGAAAGGGCGCGTCGGTCTCCACAAGCAAGTATTCCAAAGGGATTTCGTGCACGACTTCGTGCAGGGTATGCGCATTTTTAAAAGTCACCGGGCCGGTAATACCAATCATAAAATTCAAACGAATCGCCTGTCTGGCTTCTTCAACATTCCCGGAAAAGGAGTGTAAAACTCCCGGCCGATCGAGGAGTGGTGAGCTCTTCCGCCGAAGGAAAGAAAGGTACTCACCCAATATTTTCAGCATATCTGTGGTGGATTCCCGATTGTGGATTACCACCGGCAATTCCATTTCTGCAGCCAGACCTAATTGTTGTTGGAAAGCCTGCCGCTGTTTTTCTTGTGGGGTAACATCTCGATAATAATCCAGGCCTATTTCACCAATCGCGATAACTTTATCATTTCCGGCGAGCATCAGTAGTTGTTCAAGATCGGTATTCATCCAGTCGGAAGCATTGTTTGGATGGATACCGATACCTGCATACACATCAGGTTCGGCAGTTGCCAGCGAGATAATTTTTTTACAACTCTCTAGATCAATGGCAGGGTTTACGATGCGCTGAACTCCCGCAGATCTGGCTCGCCGGATTACATCTACGCGGTCAGTTGAAAAGGCATCAAAGTCTAGATGGCAATGAGTATCAACCAGTTCAGGCAATTATTCGATTCCTGCGATCCGCAACCCATCTTTAAGAATTGCCTGTACTTTATCCGGGTGCCTGGTTTCGGTATATACCCGGATTATCGGCTCCGTGCCAGAGAAGCGGATCAATAAAAATCCACCGTCCTCCAGTAAAAATTGGTACCCATCCACTGTTATTTTTTCGGTTACCGCCAGACCGGCGATCGTCCTGGGTTGCGCGTCTTTAATCAACTGCTCGCGTAAATCACGGTCTCCGGTAAAGTGGGTGTCAATTCTGTCGTAATAATGAGCGCCAACTTTTTCGAATAACAGATCGATTAACTGGGTTGGCTTTTTACCCAGCCGCACGATCATATCCAGGATATAAAGACCTGCCAAAATGCCGTCTCGTTCCGGAACATGGTTGCGGAACGCATATCCGCCAGACTCTTCACCACCGATCAGAGCATTGGTTTCGAGCATTTTTGGGGCGACGTATTTGAAACCCACTCCAGTTTCATGAACAGGAACCCGATAAAGCTCACCGAGTCGGTTCAGGATTTTGGTGGTGGATAAGGTTTTGACAATCGGCCCGCGTTCACCGCGTACTTCTAAGAGGTAGTACGCCAACAATCCATATACCCTCAACTGGTCGATAAACTTACCACGCTCATCACCCACGCCCAGTCGATCTGCATCTCCGTCGGTGATGATCAACACATCGGCATTATGCCTGAGCGTAGCAGCCAACCCGGCATCGACATTGGGTTGAATGGGTTCAGGTCGGCTCATTTCAGGGAAAATCGGGTTACGCTCATTATGAATTTCGATGATTCTGGTTTTCCCACCAGACAACAGCCGGGTAAACCAGCCTGCCCCATTTCCCCACATCGCATCCACAACCACCGTCAAACCAGCATCCTTTATGGGTTGCAGATCAATTAATCTGGAAATTTGCTCCAGATAAGCCGGTGCAGGATCGAAGAGAGTTACCCTGCCCATTTCTTTTGCTTCGCCGAACGATAATTTTTGTACTGCTGACACGCTGTCCGGTATTGCAGCTTCGATTTCCATCAACCCTTCCGGTGGAATAGCGCCACCGTGTTCATCCCGCACTTTAAAACCATTATCAACGGGTGGGTTGTGCGAAGCAGTGATATTTACTGCACCAACGGCCTTCTTCTCTACAACCGAATAAGAGATGACCGGGGTAGGGGTCGCGCCATCGGTAAGATATACCCTGAATTGATTGCCGGCGAGCACTTCAGCTACCGCGCAGGCAAAATTCTCCGAGTGAAAACGCTTATCATAACCAACAACTACCCATTCATCCTGCTTACCCTGGCTTTGCAGATATGTGGCAAACCCCTGCGCACAACGACGAACATTGTCAAAGGTGTACTCTTCGGCTATTGTGCCACGCCAACCATCTGTGCCAAACTTAATTGTGAAAGACATTTACCCTCCTTAGATGCCGGGTATGTGAGAAGAAGCACGAAGGTAAACGTATTATATCAAGGGAAGTGGACATAGTTAGGCTGAAAATCATTATAATCGAACGACTCTTTTTGTTGCGATGCGACGTTAATAATTAATGCAGGGACTGACCAACCATGCCTTTACAAATATCATCGTCTGTGATCGAGCGAGCCAGGAAAGGTAATATCCACGCAATAACCCAAATCTACGACCGCTACCATTCAAACGTGTTTCGCTATCTGTTCTTTCGGACAGGAGACCGAATGGTTGCCGAGGATCTTACCTCCGAAGTATTCATCCGGATGTTAAAAGCCCTGCCTGACTACCAGGTGCAGAAAACACCTTTTCAGGCCTGGTTGTTTCAAATTGCCCGTTTTCTGGCAATCGATCACTTTCGTGCCAACCATCGTCATAAGGTAGAACCTCTGGAAGACAACCTCGCCACCGATGACATACCTCTCGACAGGATTATTGATGACCGGTTAGCAGTGGATAGGCTACAGAAGGCCCTCGCCGCTTTACCCGAAGATCAGCGGGATGTACTGGTTTTTCGTTTCCTGTTGAACATGCCAATCGGTGAGGTGGCGGAAGCCATGCACCGCAGTCCGAATGCCATCAAAGGATTACAACGCCGGGGCTTACGTGCTTTACGTTCGATGTATGAACAAATGGAGAACATAAGATGAACGATCCATCTTCTGGTTTTAATCTGGACGCATTTTTTGAGCAAAAGCTGGATGAATTAGTCAATGGCAGGCCAGAAGAGGAGATACTCGCTGAATTAGACCGTATCGATCCAGAGCTGGCCTTTGATTTTAAACTGGCAGCTCAAATGCGTTTCCTCCAGTCACCCCAACCCACTCCAAAAGCTGTGCTTTCTGGAAGAAACAAGCTGATAGGAGAAATTAAAAATATGAACACAACTCAAAACAAACCAACCACGGATAACCACCGTCCCCAGAAATGGCTGTTTCCGATGCTGGCATTCGGATCCGCGATCGTGGTCTTGCTCTTGAGCGTGGCATTGTTCGCAGGCATTTTGTTTGCGAAATCACTTGCTCAACCGGCCGCGGTCGCAGGCAGAACGACTGGGATTGTCGAAATTGCCTCAGAAAAGGGCTCATGGGAACAGCTCGCTGCCGGTGAAAAGATTCAGGCAGGCGATCGGGTACGTACCGGAAAAGTATCCAGCCTGGTGGTGGAGTACGCAGATGGGACGCTCACTTTTGTAGGGCCGAATACTTTATTGACCTTTGAAGAGCTTCAGATAAAAGGCGGCGCCATTGATGTCCGTATCACTCAACAGCAGGGAAGCAGTTCTCATCGCGTAATACCCTTCCGGAGTGAAAAAGGAAGTTATACAGTCAACACACCGTCCAGCACCGCAAGAGTGCATGGTACGGAATTTGCGGTAAATGTAACTGCGGCTGGCATTACGCGCTATAGTGTTGATAAAGGTCTGGTAATGGTATCTGGGAGCTCCGGGGAGGTGGCTGTCACTGCCGGTCAGACGACAGCGGTGCGCCTGGGAGAGGACCCACTTTCCCCGTCTTATCAGTTTTCGATCCAGGGGACGGTAAGCGCAATTACCGATACTCAATGGACAATCGCCGGGGTAAATATCGCCATCACCTCCGAGACATTGATCCTGGGAGGCCCAACGGTCGGTAGCCAGGTTTATGTTGAAGGGCGGGTACTGGCTGACGGCACCTGGGTTGCTGACCAAATTTTTTCTGTGGAGGGTGAAGCGATATCGAATATGACCGGTGTGGTTGAATCGATCAGCGATACCAGCTGGATAATCAGCGGAAAAACCTTCCTGATCACCGAAAATACACTGGTCGATGAAAATATCGAAGTAGCGGATCCGGTGAAGGTAATTTTCAACATACAGCCGGATGGAACGTGGGTAGCTCTGAGTATCTTATCTTTGGAAGAACCTGAGCCGTCCGAACCGACCGCCACACCCGAAATCACACCCGACCTGGATGAGATGCCCAGCCTTTCCTTTAACCCGGATGAATTGCGGGCGGAAATCTGCACATCGGTGACCACCGTAGCGGGTACATTGTCCAACCATGGCAGCGAAGAAAAGGACTTTGCCAGTGGTGTTCGCCTGGGATATGAAATCACCGTAAATCCCGAGCTGGTCAGCGCCGTGGCGATCGACCCGAATTATTGGGAAAGAATCGATGCAGGTGAGTCCGTCGATTTCCTGGTAAAAATCGGGTTATCAGATGCCTGGAATACAGCCTCCTCAGGCACCGAAGTTAAATTGGAAATATTCGTGGCAGAGGAGATCAACCGCCCTGATCATCATCCAGGACGGGTGACGGTGACCGTGGTCAGAACCTGCGATGGAACGCCAACTCCTACGGCGGAGTTTACCGCAACACCAACACCAGAATTATCTCCCACACCGACGCTGGAGATGACCCCGACACCCACACTGGAGGTTACATCTACTGCTACACCGGAAATCACCCCTACTCCAACTGAGGCGATTGGATGTACCGGGGCAGACCCACACCCAGTCGGCACCAAGCTGGCCCTGCGCTATGGAGTACCCTATGAGGAGATCATGGCCTGGTTCTGCATGGGCTTCGGATTCGGCGAAATTGACCTGGCTTATAGCTTGAGCCTGCAAACAGGTGTTCCGGTAGAAGAAATCTTCAACCTGAGAATGTCGGGTCTGGGTTGGGGGCAGATTAAAAAGCAACTTAACCCCGGATTCCCTCCTGGGAACAATCCCGGCAAACCTGGAGGAAAACCGGGTGGTAAGAAGAAACCGTAATTGGAAAACTTTCATAATTATTGGGCGGGTCACAGGCTGTGACCCGCTCTGTCTTTAATTTGGACTGTTACGGGTGATATAATCGCGCATTATGAAATCTGGCAACCTGATTTACCTGGATTATGCCGCCACTGCGCCGGTAGATGCGCGGGTTCAGGCAAAAATGCTCCCTTTTTTTGGGCTGGATTTTGGCAACCCTTCCTCGGTGCACCAATTCGGTCAGGCCGCTGAAGCTGCCCTGGAAGACGCCCGCGAGCGAATCGCCGGCTGGCTCAATTGCACGCCTGAAGAGATCCTGTTTACCTCCTGTGGCTCGGAGAGCGATAATCTGGCTATACGAGGTCTTGCCTTCGCACAGTTGCGGAGTGCACAGGCAAATCACCTGTTAATCAGCCCGGTAGAACATCACGCCGTCTCACGTACCGCCGAACAACTCGCCCGTAATTATGACTTCGAGCTGGAATACTTACCGGTCGATCGCTTTGGTAGGGTTTCTCCAGATGAGGTCAGGCGACGATTGCGACCCGAAACTGCTTTAGTCTCGGTAATATTCGCCAACAATGAGATTGGCACGATCAATCCTATCTCTGAGATTGGCGAGGTTTGCCGTGAGGCTGGCGTGTATTTCCATACCGATGCTGTGCAGGCAGGCGCACACTTGTCTCTGGATACCAGAGAATTAAATGTCGACCTTATGTCATTGGGAGCACACAAGTTTTATGGCCCGAAAGGCGTTGGCGCGCTGTTCGTTCGAAAAGGAACCGCGATCATCCCCCAGCAAACGGGTGGCAGTCAGGAATATGGGTTACGAGCCGGTACTCAAAATGTGCCATTAATCGTAGGAATGGCTGAGGCATTGGAGATTGCTCAGCATGAACGTGCGCAGGCGGTGGAAAAATTGACCGAATTGCGCAATCAGTTGGTGAAAGGGGTGCTCGCCACAATCCCTGGAGCTGCACTCACCGGACACCCTGAATTCAGATTGTCCAACCATGCCAGCTTTGTTTTTTCAGGCGTGGATGGGAATGCATTGTTAATGGCCCTCGACCTGGCAGGATTTGCCTGTTCCTCAGGATCAGCCTGCAAAACGGGCAATCCTGAACCTTCTGAGGTGTTGCTGGCTTTAGGATTGGAACCAGATCTGGCGACCAGTTCCTTGCGGGTCACCCTGGGCCGCTGGACTGAGCAAGAACATATTCTATCTTTCCTCCAAACGCTACCAGAAATCATTCATCGTCAACGGCAAAATGCCGTGGTGATTCAATGAATTATTCGGCCTCAAAACCACGCGTTGTTGTTGCCATGAGCGGCGGCGTGGATAGCTCTGTAGCAGCCGCCCTACTCGTCGATCAGGGATACGATGTCGTGGGCATGATGTTGCGTTTATGGAGTGAACCGGGAAAACAAGCTGCCAATCGGTGTTGCACTCCGGAATCGATGGCGCTGGCCCGCAAAGTCGCTGCACGATTAGGCATCCCATTTTACGCAATAGATGTAAAAAAGCCATTCTACGATGTTGTGGTGACACAATTCATCCAGGGGTATGCCAGCGGAATCACCCCCAATCCCTGTCTGTATTGCAACCGATCGATACGCTTTGGCGTCCTGCTTCAACAGGCTTTATCGATTGGAGCCAGCTACCTGGCGACCGGGCATTATGCCCGGGTAGTTCAGGGAGAAAATGGTAAATTCAAGTTATTACGCGGTAAAGATCCCTTGAAAGACCAGGCCTATGTGCTCAGCGCTCTAAACCAGAACCAGCTTGCCCAGGCTATGTTTCCCGTAGGTGAATATCAGAAAACTAAAATTCGTGAGCTGGCAACTCAATACGATCTGCCCGTGGCAAACCGTATGGATAGCCAGGATTTGTGTTTCTTAGCCGGTGAAGATTACCGGGATTTCCTCATTAGGAATGCACCTGAGATTTTCCGGGAAGGAGAAATCGTCAATTTACAGGGAGAAAGCCTGGGAAAACATCAGGGGCTGGTTAATTACACCATCGGACAGCGTAAGGGATTGGGCGTATCCTCTTCTCAACCACTTTACGTGCTGGAAAAAGACATACAAACCAATCGATTGGTAGTGGGCGAACGATCTTCCTTAGGCAGGAGCAGCTTCGCTGTCGCTCAGGTAAACTGGATTCGCGGTGAAGCTCCTACCGGTCCGATAACTGCCAGCATCAAAATCCGCTATCAGGCGCGTGAAGTAGCTGGCACCATTCATCCATTCGCTGATCATCAGGCGCGCATAGAGCTTGACACCGTCTTGCGGGACATCACCCCGGGTCAGGTAGCCGTGTTTTATCAGGATGAAGAAGTGTTAGGCGGCGGGATAATATGCAACTAAATTAATCCGGAGTAGCCAATGACATTACCTGCCTTCCTGTTTGGTTTTTTATTATCCACACTGTACGGGGCCGTATTTCATCTCTGGCGTGGTGGAAACGCTGGCAGATTATTACTTTATTTGCTGTTAGGTTGGAGTGGCTTCTGGGTCGGACATATCGCTGCCAATCAGCTCGGGTGGACTTTTTTAAGTTTGGGTCCACTACATGTTGGATTTGCCTCCATTTGCAGTTTCATCTTTTTGGGTCTCGGGTATTGGCTCAGCCTGCTGGAAGTTGAACGCCAATAACGAATTGTGGATGTAACAACCTGTAGAGAGGTAGAACATGTACAAAATCGAATCCATGTTATCAGCCAGAATTTTCCAGGTGCCTCAGATTGTCGGCGATCGGATTTATTTCATCAGCAATCTAAGCGGGCGCTTGAGTCTTTATGCCATGAATTACGGAGGCAGTGTTCCCGAACCCCTCCTTCCTCCGGATATCGCTTTACAAAACCCACACTTACTGGGGGGTGAAGCCTTTTACGTCTATCCGGGGATAGGGAAGATCCTGGTCATGCTGGATAAAGATGGGGATGAGGTGTACCAACCGGTTTTTATTCCGATTGAGGGGGGTTACCCTGAACGATTCCGTGGTGATGTTTTCGAAGGGCACCGGGTCTATTTGGGTGGATGCGATAGCGATCGGAATATTGCTTATTTTTCAGCCGCCTCGCTAACGGAACCGAACAATCACACCTACCTTGCCAACCTGAAAACCGGCGAGGTCCTCAAACTGGCAGAGAGTAAATATGGTTTTTATCCGGATGGACACAACCTGGATCATTCGAAAGTGTTCTTAATCGAAGGATATACCATCGGCGATAACGTGCTCTTCCTCTGGGATAAAACTACAGGAAAATATCGGCGGATTTATGGCAAGCCTCTTTCTGAACGTAGCATTGGAGAAGAACCCCCATTAAATTCTATTTACAATACCCATTTCATCCGGGAGGAACGTGGAACGGTCTTTCACACCACCTTACTGGACGACCAGGGCGGGCTGGGATATCTTGACCTTGAGAATCCAAATGAAGTCAGGCCGGTATCGATCGAGGATATTCGCCATACCGGCATGGGCGAATTTTTAGGGCTGACCCACCTCCACGACCAATCTTACCTCGCTCGCTATAATATTGACGGCTGTGATTGGGCGTATGAAGGTATTCTCAATGAGGAATTGCTGAAGTTCCAGATCCAAAATGTTATTTGTGGCGAAGGTATGTTATCCAACGGTGTCATCGATCATATTTCGTATGACAAATCGACGGATAGATATGTGCTCACCTTCTCTACAGCAACTTCTCCCACTCAGATTTATACCGTTGAAAGCAAGCAACGTAATCGAGTTACCCGGCATACCCATGAAAGGATTCTCGGTATTCCAGACAGCTTGCTTTCCAATGGAGAAGACGCCTCCTATACTTCTTTCGACGGGACCCGCATATCCGCCAGGCTCTATCTTCCGGCTGAGGAATTAAACCTGCCTGCCCCTTACCCGCTGGTGTATTACGTACACGGCGGACCCCAAAGCCAGGAACGACCGGATTTTGCCTGGTTTTCGATGCCCCTGATTCAGTACCTTACGTTAAATGGGTTTGCTGTGTTTGTCCCCAATGTACGCGGCAGCACCGGATATGGTTTGAGTTATACCAAGCAGGTCGACCGGGATTGGGGAGGCAAAGACCGACTTGACCACGTACATGCCATGAAGGAGGTGTTACCCAAAGATCCCAGGATTGATGTCTCACACTCCGGCGTGGTCGGACGTTCCTATGGCGGTTATATGACGCTTATGCTAGCTTTTCGCCATCCAGAATTATGGGCGGCTGCTGTCGATATGTTCGGGCCTTATGATCTGCTCACCTTTTCAGAACGAATTCCGGAAACCTGGAAACCCTATTATGAAATTGCTTTGGGGCACCCGGAAAATGATCGAGAATTCCTTATCGAGCGATCTCCGAAAACCTACATGGAGAATCTGACCGCACCCATGCTGGTCATCCAGGGTAAGAACGATCCGCGGGTTGTCGCACGTGAATCAGAAGATGTGGTCGAACAACTGCGGTCAATGGGCAAACAGGTTGAATACCTGAGATTCGAGAATGAAGGTCATGACGTCCTGAAATATGAAAATCGGGTTACCTGCTACACCAGGATCACTGACTTTTTTAAACAACATTTACAGAATAGCGCAATGGGTTGAATGAATTCCATATCCGGATTGGTCAAAAATGGCGACCTGGTTCAATTAATCGACAACCAGGGAAACACTTTTATTGTGGTCATGTACTCAGGTGGAGAGCTGCATACCCATCGAGGAATTCTGGCGCACGATAAATTGATCGGCGCTAACTGGGGTAGCCGGGTATACACGCATACAGGGTATCCTTTCTTGATTATCTCGCCCTCTCTGGGGGATATACTCTTACGCACGCGGCGTAATACCCAGATCATGTATCCGAAAGATATTGGTTTCATTCTGGTGAACATGGGCATCATGCCGGGGAAAATCGTTATCGAAGCCGGGACGGGTTCGGGCGCTTTCACTACCGCTCTGGCATATATGGTCGGTAATGATGGTCAGGTAATTACGTATGAAAGCCGGCCAGAAATGCAGGAGATCGCGCGGAATAATCTCGAGCGTTTGGGGTTGAGTCATCGAGTGACATTCAAGTTAAAAGATATCCATAATGGTTTCGATGAAGAAGGAGTGGATGCTTTATTTCTGGATGTCCCCAACCCGGAAGACTTTATGTTCCAGGTGCGACAAGCTCTGGCGCCTGGAAAACCTTTTGGTTCGTTGGTACCCACCACAAACCAGGTCAGCCGGTTAATTCGCACCTTACAACAGGAGAATTTTGGTTTTATCGAGGTATGCGAAACGTTTTTGCGCTATTACAAACCCGTTCCTGACCGCCTGCGTCCCACCGATCGGATGGTCGGGCATACCGGTTTCTTGATATTTGCGAGACCTCTCCTCCCAGGTACGGAAATATCCTCCTCGCTGAATGAAGAAAACTTCCCGGAGGGCGAATCAACCGGCACAATACGAGGTGGAGAGGAATGAATGGGGATTTACCGGGGGAATATATCGCCAGACTGCCAATAAATACAATCCAGCAGCGAATTAACCATCCACCTGCTAAGTGGGTCAAACAGATGGAACGTGATGGCCGCATCCCTGAAGGTATCCTGATCGGCGAGGTACGGCGGGCAGCAGTACTGATTCCTTTCCTCTGGGAGGCAGAAGAGTGGAAAATCCTGTTCATCCGACGGACTGAAGTGGTGGGCGATATACACAGCGGGCAGGTCGCTTTTCCAGGTGGTGCAGCCGATTCAGGAGATAACAGCCCTGAAGCTACAGCTTTACGCGAAGCAGAAGAAGAAATAGGTATCCGCAAAGACCGGGTGAATATCCTGGGTCGCTTGCCGGAAATGACCACCATCAGTAATTATTTGCTCACCCCCGTGGTGGGTATTTTGGAATGGCCACAGACTCTATATCCTGAACCCAAAGAGGTCAGCCGGGTATTTACCATTTCTCTCCGTTGGCTGGCGGATCCTAAAAATTATGATGTGAGTTGGCGGCGGTTTTCAGAATTTGGGCGAAAATTACAGGTCATTACATTTGCCGAATACGAAGGGGAAATCTTATGGGGTGTGTCCGCGTACATCATGCATAACCTGATTAAACTCTTAACCCACCCCGATTTTTTCCGGAAATCTGCGGGATAATGGATCTGAAATTCGTTAAGTCAAGTGGCTATGCGAAGATCAGGGGTAGAGATTAATTATAAAACGGGCTGGTATGGGAAATCCCACTATCCAGCCCGTTTTCATTCTTAATTGTCGAGATGAGAGTGGGGGATTTACTCTTCTTCCTCCGCTTCTCCTTCTTCAATCCGTGCGCGATCCACCCGCTCCGGCTCTGCCACTTCTACCTCGACTTCTTCGGCTTCTTCAGCCATTGGTGCAGTCGCAAATACGATAATCTCGTCGGGGTCGCTTAACAGCGTCACCCGTTCCGGAATTTCGAGATCTTTGACGTGCAAGGAATCGCCGATTTCTTTCAGCCCCGACACATCGATAGTCAGATTTTCTGGCAAATCACCTGGCAGACATTCGATCTCGACTTCTTCCAACCCGGTTACCAAAATGGCTCCATGCTCTTTTACCGCTGGAGAATTTCCGGCGAGTTCGATCTGTACGAACGCCCGCAAGGTTTCGGTCATTGAGACGGCTAAAAAATCGACATGAAGCAAATGGCGATAAATCACATCTCGTTGTGTTTCCCGTACTAACACCGGGTAGGTTTTGCCGTCTACAACCACATCCACCAATGTGGTGGGGCTGACCCCCTGGATTTTCAACTCGGTTTCATGACCTTCGAGGAAAATTGGCAGTGGTTTTTGGAGAGTTTTTCCATAAACCACAGCCGGGAGTTTCCCGGCCCGCCGGGCAGCCTTAACTTGCTTGCCGGTCACTTCACGAATTGTCCCAACAAAAACTTTCTTTTCCATTTTTATTCCTTTCGAACGCCTCTCACCCTCATCACGATTGGGGTTACCCTCGTCCTAATGGGAGAGATACCGGTATCCACCGGGGGGTTATTATAGCCGCTGACCCGACTCAGCGGTTATTTCTCTGCTCTCCAAAAATCAATTTGCCTAATGTCAGGACGATCCCCAGACCAAAACCGGCAGCCAATCCTGCCAGCGCAACTTTTCGACCATCCAATTGGGTTTCAACGGTCGCATCTACCGATCTACCGATAAATATACCCGTTTTGATATGATCTGCGCGTACCTGCCGCCCAATTAATATCCTGACATCGGAATCAATCAACTGGATTTCGTTGGAAACAACGACCCCAGCTTGAGTGTTTTGTAATACTGCCTGGTTACTATAGGCGAAACCTACTGCGCTTTCCGTGGTATTCAACTCACCGGTCTGCGCCATCAGTACAGCTGAATCTTTAAGATCTACAGTATTCGCAGTCAATTGCTTGAAGCTGCTTGAGTGGGCCTGAATATCCTGGGCATTGACTCCTGCTTCCACCGGGTGCGAGCCATGGGGTGAAGCCTGTATGTCATCTTCAATCCGAGTATCCGCAGCCATCCTGGTGTCCTTTCATTAACCTGGCAAAAAAACGCGTCACCTCGTTGGTGACGGCATAGCGGGTCTCATTTTAGCCGGGAGATGCCTGTTCGTCAATGGTTGTTAGTACGAGGTTCCGGGAACCGAACATCGAATTATCTTTTGCTATAATCCAGTTCATATGATGGCATCTTCTCCACTCAAGGAACTTCCTCTTCATTACCAGAAAATCGCATTATTCGATTTAAGGAATAATCCGAGATTGGCTATCGGATTGAATTTACTCGGGATACCACTTTTCTTTATTGCTGGTTGGGTTTTCCTGCGATTCATCGCATTCTTCCGGGCAGATGCCGGGGGGTTATGGGGAATTTTGAGCGAGGCGAGCAGTCTTTTGATTCTCATTCCCGGCGTCTTCCTGGTGATTCTGATTCATGAGCTTATTCATGGATTGTTTTTCTGGTTATTTACCAAAAGCAAACCTGTATTTGCCTTTAAACTTGCGTACGCCTATGCTGCAGCTCCAACCTGGTATATTCCACGCAATATTTATCTGATTGTCGGTCTGGCGCCGGTGGTGTGCATCACACTTTTTGCGCTCATCGGTTTTCTGTTTATGCCTATGTATGCTGTCGCCATTATGCTTATACTGGCAAGCCTGAATTTTGCCGGCGCAGTTGGAGATCTGGCGATTTGCGTCTGGTTATTGGATCACGAGGATGCACTCCTGATCCGCGACATGGGAGATGCCGCAGAAATTTACGGACCAAAATAAACAATATAATCGTATGATTGACGCGACGATATCTCTCGGAATGCGTATTCAGGTATAACCAAGAAATTTACCTCGTAAGGAGAAAAAGATGTCTACTTATAAAATCCTGGCGGCCATCCTGGTCCTGACTCTGGCGACCCTGGCCTGCAGCATCGACGTCAATCTGGATCTTCCGGAAATTAATACCATGGAAACAGGCCCAACCATCACGGAAGATATCCTGGTTCCATTACCCGATGGTTCCGAGCCTTATGATTTTGAAATCTTGTTTGGAGCCGGAAAATTGTTCCTCAATCCTGGCGCAGAACAGGGATTGGCGGAAGGCACCGCCACCTACAATGTAAAGGAGCTTAATCCGCAAATACAAGACCGCAATGGAGGGGTTCGCCTGCAACAAGGCGATGGCCGCTTCGATTTCTTGCCAAATTTTGGTCGTGAGCTAGAGATGGAATGGGATTTGCAGCTGGCAAATGTACCCATGAACCTGGTGCTTAATGGTGGAGCAAACCAGACTGAAGCGGAACTGGGAGGTCTATCCCTGGTTTCCCTGGAAATCAACCAGGGAGCTGCAGATGCTGAATTCCGCTTCTCTGCCCCCAATCAGGTTGTGATGGAAAACCTTGAAATTAATGCGGGAGCGGCCAATATGAATTTTTATGGGCTGGCATTCACGAATTTATCCGATGATCTCCATTTTCGGGGTGGCGCGGGGAATTACACCCTTGATTTTTCCGGCGATTTGCTGCGCGATCTCGATGTTCGGATCGAAGCCGGCCTCGGAAACGTGAACATTGTCGTCCCGGAAGGAGTCAAGGCCACCTTGACCATGGAAGGCACACTGACTAATGTGAATACATCGGGTACATGGGAGAAATCCGATGACACCTATTCGACAGCCGGTGATGGTTTCGAAATTAATATCCGCGTATCGATGGGTGCAGGGAATCTCGACCTGGAAAATTGAAAACCCGGTTATTTCATATCTCCGACGGCAGTCGCCTGACTGCCGTCTTTTATTTGTTTTCGTGGGCATGGTTCTTGCAACACATGGAACTGTTGAAACAGGTTATCAGGGAGGTCCTATGCTAGACACAAGCCCACTTCAGTATTTGATTTTTGCAGCACTTATTTTGTTTGGGCTCGGCTTTATTACATTTATTACCGGCGCGGTAATTTTGATTGCGCGCAGCCGGAACAAGGATATTTATACAGTTACCCAGCAGACATCTCAGATCATGAAAAAGAGCCTGGCGGAGGATGTTGCCGGGTTGGTTGGCAATGCGTCTGCTTTATTGACTGCAATGAATGACCTTGCCCGGACCCAAAATGGAATTGGCATCATTCTGATCATTGTGGGTGTGATTTTGATGTTCTTCAGTAGCTATGTGTTGTGGTACATCACCTTCAAGGCCTCCTGAATATGAATACTGCTCACTTGACGACTTTGTTACGCCAGTATTTCTCTCCCAAAGATCTGGTTATTTTCACACGCTCTTTAAGCAGGGAGCCCCTTCTGTGGCAGGCTATATTACAGGAAGATTTTTTTACGCGTGCCAGAGAAAAATTGGGCAATCATGCATCCGACTGGTCACCGGCAGCAATTGCATTATTTCATTTTGATCCAGGCTTCTCGGTCGAAGAGTTGGTTGCTAACCCCGGCGAAGGTTTACCCGGAGAGATTCGACAGAAAGCAGTTCAGGCATACGACGATTTTCGACATCGCCACGATTTTTCTACGGAGAATCTTGCCGAAGTTGCCCTGGTAGCCCTGGCGTTACGTGAGCGCGCCCGCATTTTGGGTAGCTGGGAAGGTGTCTGGCGAGAATTCCCCAATCAGAATTTTCAGGCCATCCAGTTGGTACTGGCCTGTACTTTTGGTTTGCTCGTAGAACCTGAAAAATATTTCCGCTCTCTCTGCCAGGAAAGTAAACAACTGGAGATGTGTGCTGAGGTAATCTATGCTCAGCCTCTTACCCAGATCGAACAAAACCGCATGATTGCCCGGTTGAGCCAGACAGTTCGGGCCAGCGACCGGTTGAGATTGCTGAAAAAACTGGAAACCAATCACCCAGATGATGCCCGGATGCTGGCAAGTGAATGTTTGTTTCAAGAAAAAATCGAACTTCAGCAGGATATTCAAAACCGCTTTCGGGATGGTAAACAAACTCTCGTCGATTTCTGGTCCTTTCCAGAGACGGTATATCTGGCAGAGATAACCCGCCTGGCTGGAAAAACCGAAAAATCGATCGCCCAATTTCAGCTCCTTGACCAGGGTTTGCAGGAATTAAAAGCAAGTTTGCAAGAAGAAGTTCTTCGACAGGCGATTCAGGTATCTTTATACGAATTGGTCGATGAACAACTGATCTCTGGCGAGATACTCGACCGTTTCTCGCCCGAAGCCCTGAGCAGAATTGCTTTACAGATGATTGCTGATGGACAAAGCCAGCGAGCACAAGCGCTGGTACACTCCGACCGTCAGCATCCGGCGGTATTGATCGTCCAGGCAGCCTTGCTCTCACAGGATAATGATCCTGACCCGGCCCGGCGCGTATTACTGCAGGCATTGAACCAATGGGATGCTCTGGCAAGATCAGGAGATTATTTACTTTTCCAAACCGCATCTCTGGCAATGAAGTTGATGCGTCCCGATCTTACTCTGTGCATCATTCGATATTTATCCCAACAAAACCCGCAAGACACTGAAATCTTGTTGTTGGGTGCACAGGCTGCCAGACAAACAGGGAATATTTCCGAAGCATTGGATTTTGCTTCATCGGGCATTTTGTTCAGTCCAGAAAGCCAGGAATTCTCTCGCGAGCTGGCGCTCGGTTATGAAGCAGCCGGTGAATGGCAGTCCGCCTCACAAGAACGTTGGCACCTATTGAATACTGCCGGCGTGGAATATGACCAGATCTCCCACCTGCCCCATCTGAACCATCAAATCCTGGACGATCTCCGGTCTGTGGCAGTGGATACGCTTTACGCTGGCAATCCTCAGGAAGCGATTAATATTTGCAACAAAGTGATTCAGAATCTGCCCGGGGATGGATTAACCATGACAATCCTGGGCAAGATAAAACAACATTTGGGTGACCAGGAGCAGGCACTGGAGATTTTCCAGCAGGCAAATCAAATCGCCCCAGACGAAGCAGAAACCTGGTTATGTCTGGCAAAGGCATACCTGGCGATAGGCGAAGATCAACGCGCATTGGAGACTTTACGCACTGCCGTTCAGGCTGTGCCTGACAACGCATCTATCCATCTTGCCCTGGCTGAAATTTACCAGAGTATGGATCAGCAAACCCAGGCATTAAGTTCTGCAATGAAAGCCGCAGACCTGGAAGGCCTGCCTTATCAACTTAATGCCGATAACAGGATTACCCCGCACCAGACGGAACAGAATACGGCTTACCTGCACCCCGATGCAGGCAGAATCGCGCGTGTATTAGGGAAATTGCTATACGATCTCGGACACCCGGATCAGGCAGCCGTTGTCCTCGGATATGCGTATCACTCGCCATCACAACAGGGACAGGTAGCCCACGATTATGCACGCGCCTTGTTAGCCATCCAGAAAGACCGGCAGGCTCTGGCCGCTTTGACTCTGGCCTACCAAAAGAATCCGGCAGATTGTGAACTGGCTCTAGAATATGCCCGATTATTGATGAAATTAGGCGAAGCTCCGGAAACTGCCGCTACTATCTTCGAGAAATTGATCAACGAAGGCAATGAATCCCCGGAGATAGTCGCATTGCTGGCTGAAGCATTGACCGCTTCCATGGAATTCACAATCGCTTTGGAGCGATACCAGCAAGCCATGCATTCCTCTCTGATGCAAGAAAGAAACTGGTCAATCCGTCTGGCGCTTGGAATGAGCCATGTTGCCATTGAACTAAAGAACCCTGACCTGGCGGTTGCTGCCTTACAGGATGTTTTGCAATACGCGCCGGATCATCTGGTAGTTCATCAGAAATTATGCGAAGCCTGTTTTGCTGCCGGCCTGTCTGAAGATGCCCAGGAGGTTGCGCGCCAGGCCTTAGAGATTGCTCCCGCGGATACCGAAAACCTGATCTGGTATGCCAATCAAATGCTAACCCTGGACGCGCCAGAGCAGGCGTTACAGGCACTGACCAATGCGGTGGAATTATCTCCACAAAACCCCGGTTTGCTGATTCAGATGGCGGCGATCCAATATCGGCTGGGAAATCAAGACAAGGCACATGCCAATTACACACAGGCAGCCGGGATCCCCGAGGTTACTTTACAGCAACTCTATGAGATAGGCAAAGGATTAATGCAGCTCAACGACCCGGTTGCAACGATCGAGTGCCTGGAAAAAGTTCGTGATCTTGTGCTTGAATACCTTGAAGATGCGCCAGATAATCCGCCAGGAATGTTTCCCTCTGGAGGGAATAACCAGCCAACCTTGTTTTTATCGCTATTAACTCTGCTGGCAGAAGCTTATGAACGGGTCGGTGATGCACAACAAGCCATACAGATTCTGGACACTGCTCTGCAACACAATAAAAATTCCAGCCTTTTATTGAAGCAAAAAGCTCGGATTCATTTGCAAGTAAACCAGTTCCATGCAGCCAGCGCTTGCCTGACCCAAATCATTAATAACTCTCCTGAGGAGGCTGAAGCCTACGCTCTGCTGGCTGAAATTCACTTGCATGAAGGCAATCTTTTATCCGCACTGGAAAAAGCCAGAAAATACGCTCAGTACGCCAGCAACGCACAGCGCGACCATGCCTTCATGATGGCTGCGCAACTCGCCTGGAATGTGTTCCAGACCGACGAGACCCGCCAATACCTGGCAGATATATCGCAAAACATCACTGCTACTGTGGATGTGAATACAAAATTAGAGCATTTATATCTCCGGGGATTGCTGGCGCTCGATGAACAGGATAAAGAAGCCATATTCGAGATCGCTGACCAGCTGACCATAGCCGGGGTGAATACGCCAATAGCGACCGCCTTACAGGCAGTCCGGTCGCTGATCAGCCACGAGAGCGATGAAGCGCGGCAACATTTCCAGCTTGCGGATTTACGCCACGCGGAAAGCGAAGATCCCGACAGCCTTGAGTTTGAAATCCTGTATCAAACGGCTGCCTTACTGGGAGAATTCTCTCATGCACAGAAGATTATTGAAGCCTGGCAAGGTTTGCATCCCACCAATCCTCGCGTTTATCTTTCGGGTTTGCGAAATTTGACCGAGGCTGAAGAGACAGCTCGATTTCTGCGAGAAGTTGGCGCACGGATGCATCCGCTTATTCAATTCGCCAGCTCGAACAACGCGTTTGAAACAGGTGAGGTGGAGTCGGTTCAGAAAACCACTGCCATAAGCTATCTCGCAAAAATTCTATCACTCCTGGGCATAAACCGCTCAGGCGATCTTACCGATATCGGTTATCACACATTGGTACCCTCCGCAGTCAAAACCTGGCAGATTCGGGCTGCTGCAGTTGGTTTGCTTTATGCTGACTCAAAGCCAGAAACCTTCGCAAGAGGAGAAGTCTCCTCAGCACTACTAAACGAATTAGGCCGGTTGCCTGCCAACCCTGCTAATACTGTCGCACTTGCGTCAGCTTTACGCAAAGCAGGTCAGAAATCTCAATCCATTCGGGTAACGCGAGATTTTCCGAACCACGGTATGGTTTTGGCGCAATGTGCGCTCAGCTATCTGGACGAAAATCCAGTCGAAGCTATGGGTGCAGCGCTTGGAGCTACCGAAGCAGCCATAACTGGACTCGATATCAAAATTCTGCCGGCGTATCATGCCTTGATTGCCCTGGCAGCTTATAAAACCCAAAATTATAAACAGGCGTACCAGGCGCTGACGACTGCCCTGACCGATTGGCCAGATGAACCCAACTGGCATTATCTGGCTGCTCAAATCTCTCAGCACCTGGGCGACCTCTCGGCTTCGATCCAGCACCTGGAAAAAGCGGTGAATCTTCACCCCAATAAAACCGCCTACAGACTGCAACTTGCTGAACTGTACCAATCAACCGGAGCGATCAATCGCGCAGAAGCGGTATTGGCAGCTTTATGCAAAATGGCACCCCAACAACCAGACAACTGGATCAAGCTGGCGGAAGTTCAGGTTCAGAAAGGATCGATGGCTGAGGCTATCCAGAGCGCGGAAAAAGCCCTCTCGTTGCGTCCTGAAAGTCCAGAAATCACACTTTTTGTCGCCGAACTAAACCTGCTGACGCATCACTATCCCCGCTGTATTGAGATGTCCCGCTCCGTCCTGGAGAAAGAGCCAGTAAACTCACTGGCATCCTTATTGCTGGCGCGCGCATATGGGTTTATGAACCGAAGAAAAGAAGCGCTGGAAGTGCTTGATTTCGCCAGAAGCCAGCCGGATTGCCCCATCGAGATCGACCTCGAACGCGTGCGATTGTTACGCTCCCTGCAAGGTCTGCAGCCAGCTTATCTGGCTCTCCTGGAACTGGGTAAAGAATTCCCTGACCATCCTTTGATCCTGGCTTTACAGGCAGAATATCTGCAGGAAATGGGTCAGGTACAGGAGGCCTTACAGGCTGCCCAACGGGCTTTACAGGTTTCGGACCAGGGGCTTTCACTCGAAGATCGCTCCAGGTTGCACGCGCTCGCCGGACGGATCTTACGCCGTGCTGGACAACTGGATCAGGCAGTGGTTCGCCTGGGTGAAGCCATCAAACTTAACCCACAAAAAATCGAGTTGTACCTGGAACTGGGTAAAACTCACCAGGAACGTCGCCAGTTGCGAGAGGCAATGAATATCTATCAGAGAGCGATCGAGCTCGCCCCGAATGATCCACGCCCATACCAACAGGCAGGCCTGGCTTTGAAAGATAGCAAAGATTATCTGGGTGCAGAAAACATGATCCGGCGGGCAGCAGAACTTTCACCCCATGACATCAGCATTCATCGTTTATTAGGTTCTCTGGTCGCTCTAAATCTGGTTCACAACGCACAATGACCCAACAACAAACACACCCTTCTCCATTTCCCGGCAAGATCGGTCGGCGGGCACTGATTGAATTAGTCGAGACAGCCATTCAGCTTGGTGAATACCGGTTCGCCAGAAGAGCTGCATTAAATTGGTTGAGTGGATATCCGGGAGATCTGCAGGTCTCGATTTTGCAGATCAAAGCTTTTGTTTTGGGCGGGGGTTCCAAAGCTACTGCACGAGAGGTAATCCAACAACTCGTTGCACGTGATCCGGAATTTATCGAAGCCTACCAGTTTGGCATCGATCTGGCTGGGGATGAAACAGAACCGGAGGTTAGTTTTTATCGTAATTGTTTGATCGCCCTGGGGGTCATGCGCAGTCAGGAATCTGCATCAAACTCCTGGGCGGTTGCTTTACGTCTGGCACGGGCAGCGCTCAGCAGGGATAATTTGGAAACAGCCGAAAAATATTTATTACCGGTTATCTCCGCCAATCCGCCGACTCCCCTGCCGGCGATTACTCATGCCCTTATCCTGAAGCAATGGACAGACCGCACCACCAATCAGACCAATCTGGTTAACCTGAAAATTCTGCAACATTACGCCGATCGCTGGGGAAAATGTCTTCAAATCCGCCTGTTGTTGGCTGAGGCACTGATGGAAGGTGGAGAACCTGATCAGGGCGTGGCCCTCTTGCATGATTGTATGGCGGAAGATCCAGCCGGGCAAGTCGTGAGCCGATTATATGGCAAAGATCATGCCTATGCGAAATTATGGCCTGAAAAGATCGAATATAAATTCGATCTTGCCTTGCCCGCATCGCTGGCTGCCCGTTATGGAATGAATTTACTGGCTGATCCTTATCAGAGGACCAATCTATATGCTCCAGTCAGAACCACTCCGGTAAAGGACTCTCTGTTTGATCCATCCCCTTCGGTTCAGCTACCTGACCAAGAAAATCACTTGCCTAAAAATTCGGGGGGTGTTGCGGAAACCTTACACCCAACCCGGCAAGTATTGGAAAAGCTTGCTCGAAAAATAAATCAACCGGAAATTATGCGCAGCGACGGTCGTTTTCCGGTTTATGTAATCCTATCCTCGAAACAGGGTTTGATAGGGCTTTATGGAGTTCAGGGTTATAACGATGTCAAAGAAGCGATCGAACGGTTCCAAAAGATTATTCAGCAGAAACGCTCCTGGAATGCAATCACCCTATGGGTGGATGATCCAACGAGCACCGGGAAACTAAAACTAAAGCCAGTTTTAGGCTCCGACCCTTGGGCAATAAAACGCTTATTGGGATCAGTTGATCAGGCACTGGCAGCTCGTGGAGAGATGATTGGCGCTGTGCTTATCGTTGGGGGGCCGGAAATTATCCCCTTCCACCAGCTGCCCAACCCGGTGGATGACCTGGATCTGGAGATCCCCTCAGATAACCCGTATGCCTGCCTGGATGAAAATTATTTTGTCCCGGAATGGCCGGTGGGTCGCTTGCCCGGAGATGCCCGCAAGGATTCCACTGCCTTGATAAATGCAATTCAGGTGGCTTGCGAAAATCATGCCCCCTCTTTAAAAACGAGAAACTGGTTTCAGCGTTTTATCCACTGGATGCAGACGCATTTGCGCCTATCACAACCAGGCGAGCAACGATATTTCGCTTATACGGCTGCGATCTGGCGAAAAGCCTCTGAGTCTGTTTTGAAAGGCATGGCCAATCCGGAAAGCTTCGTAATTTCTCCCCCTGCGTCGGCGGGTATGCAGCGCAGGCATGGCAAACCAATAAGGTTCGCGTATTTCAACCTGCATGGCATTTCAGAAGCGCCGGAATGGTTTGGTCATAAAGACCCGGTGGATCATCAAAACTCCGAAGATTATCCGGTCGCTTTATCGCCTGGTGATATTCACCAACTCGACCAAGTACCAGCAGTGGTTTTGAGTGAAGCCTGTTACGGCGCGTTTTTCCAGCGATCTCATCCAGCTTCTGACGCCATACCGTTATCCTTCCTGGCGCGTGGCACCGGCGCATTTATCGGCTCCACCAGCACCTCCTATGGCGGCGTCGCTTCTCCGTTAATCGCCGCAGATCTGCTGAGCAGATTGGTCTGGCTACATATTCGCACAGGAAAACCGGTCGGTGAAGCTTTACGGCAGGCAAAAATTGATCTGATCCAGGAAATGGATCGCCGGCAGGGTTTCTTAGATGGTGAAGACCAGAAAACACTGATTTCGTTTATTCTTTACGGCGACCCATTAATGATGCCCGGCGAGGTCACCCTTAAAGGGCGTGAAGTCAGGCGTATATTCGATAAGCCAGAGGTGAATACAGTCTGCGCCAAAAGTGAAGTGAAAATAGAATCTCCTCTCCACGAGCCTTCCCTTGACTCCGTCCGTTCATTTGTGGCGAAATATCTGCCGGGAATGCAGGATGCTCGTTTATCGATTAATCAACCCCAACCGGAATGCAACGGCACCGATCACACCTGTCCTTCAGGGCAATTACATTTGCACGCCAAAGGATACCCCCGCCAAAACCGCCGGGTGGTTACAATGAGCAAAACCTTCCGAACTGAAAACCGCACGCACACTCAATTTGCCCATTTGACACTCGACAACCAGGGAAAAGTAATTAAAGCCTGCGTTTCCCGGTGAGAAGTGAATAAAGAGATACTAACCTGCAGATGATTTACCGTTCGCAGGTCGATGTACAGGTTGGGTTAATCCAGCTCAACCCAGGTCAATTCTTTCTTCCGAGTATCGTAAATTGCCATCGTCCGGCGACCCATTAAACCCATCACTTCGCCAGGGTTGAGCAACAACGTATCCCCGATTTTTTCTTCATGCGCCGAATGATCGTGCCCGTAGCATACCAGATCGTATTGACCGCTATGCGCCAACGCCCTGCCGATCTCTGGGTAGTGGTTTACGGCGATTTTTACCCCGTCTAACACCAGCTCAGCCAATTCTCCGTGAATTTGTATATTTCTGGTTTTCTCCGCCTGAACCATAAGTAAGCGTTTATCGCCATCGTTGTTCCCCCAAACGATATGCACAGGACGGTTGTCGGCGGTTTGGGCCAGACGAGGGATCATAAACGGCGAACAGATATCCCCACAATGCAACAATACCTTTACCTGGGAAAGCTGCGCTCCCACCTTATCGAGCATCCAGATATTATCGTGGGTGTCGCTGAGGATTGCCAGTTTCATTTCTTCTCCTTCCGAATAGTAATCCTGCTATCCTGATGATGATCGGTCAATAACGGTCATTGATTTATCGAACGGCCATTATAAAATAAATGCCATAACCGTAGGGGCGGGTCTTCTACTGAACAGGCATGGGCTTCAGGCCCAGCCTGTCAATCACCATTGAGTCTCTACTGCCCGAACAGACCCGCCCCAATAGGAGCCAACTCGCGATTATTTTTTATGAATCCATCGAATAATTACAACCAGGCGGGTATGGTTTTATTCTAATTTATTTCTCCGGCGGGTCCAATGAAAACCTGAATTCACCTGGTTTAAACCAGATTAGCGTGAAGACCATCATTGCAGGATGAATCCAGCCAAAATTTAGAGTTTCGTTGTATGATAAGCCAGTCTAACTTTAGAGGCGCCGATCAGTAAATATGAACAAAAAAGTTACCCTGGTTCTCGTGGCGATATTTTTTTCCGCGAGCGTCATATTTGCTTTCTTGATGGGTTATTTTGCCCATGATTGGCTGCAATCGTCTCGGCAAAATTATTTTCTGGTAGAGGAAGCCCGTTTATTGATCCAAAACCATGCCTACACAGAACTGCCTGCCTCGCCGGATCTAGAGTATGGCATGATCCGGGGCATGCTGGGGACATTAAATGATCCATACACCATATTTATCGAGCCTGCCCAGGCCGAATTACAGGGGGACGATTTACGAGGTGAGTTTGGCGGGATAGGTGTTCGCCTCGAACAGAACCAATCGGGAGAAATAATGCTTTTCCCCTTTCCCGAAAGTCCTGCCTTTCTGGCTGGTCTCCGGGAAAATGACCGATTACTCCGGGTGGATGCTCTCGAAATCAGCGCGGATACTCCTTTAGCGGATGTTCAAGCTGCGTTGCGGGGCCCAGAAGGAAGCACAGTCGAAATAACTTACCAGAGGGCAAATACAGGGAAACCATCCACAAAAAAGATAAGGCGGACAATTTTCCCCCTGCCTTCCGTCGCCTGGAACCTGGCTGAAAATGAGCCTCGTCTGGGCGTGATACAGATCAGCCGAATGGCATCTACAACCACAGATGAATTAATCCGCGCGGTTGAAGACCTGCAATCCCGTGGAGCAGAGTTTTTTGTGCTCGATCTACGCAATAACCCGGGAGGCTTAATCGACGCGGGAATAAATGTAGCCAGACTGTTTCTTTCGTCCGGAACCATAATAGAACAACAATATAAAAATCAGCCGGTAGAGAGTTTTACAGTCAATGAAGCTGGGCGATTCAGCGATCTGCCGCTCGCTGTGATCATCAATCAAGGAACTGCCAGCTCGGCGGAGCTGGTCGCTGGCGTACTAAAAGCGCACCAACGCGCGAAGATCTATGGTCGCCCTTCGTTTGGCAAAGATACGCTGCAACTTGTGTTTGAATTAAGTGACAACTCCAGCCTGCATATCACCGCGGCAAAATGGTGGATTCCAGGTTTAGAATCTCCCCTCGGCGGTAATGGGATTATGCCAGACCGGATGATCCCCATGGATTCGGCTGACGCTCCAGATGAAATTCAAACCATAATTCAGGAAGTTTTCTCCCAACCCTGACCTGGTCTTCTGGCTATGCTAAAATGAGGTGGTGCATCACTTATCATTCACCCAGTGGGGTATATATATCACCGTTAGCGTTTCGACAGGATCAGAATGGGAATAAAAGTCGTCGCCACAAATCGGAAGGCCAGTCACGAATATTTCTTGCTGGAAACTTTGGAGGCCGGGCTGGTATTGCAGGGCAGTGAAATCAAATCTCTTCGCGCCGGGCGGATCAGCCTGGCGGAGGCTTATGTACGGGTAGAAAATGGCGAAGCCTGGTTGGTAGAAGCGCATATCGCACCTTATGAACAGGCAGCCAGGCAAAATCATGACCCAAAAAGAGAGAGAAAACTTTTGCTGCATCGTAAAGAGATTTATCGATTGGAAGGAGAAGTTCGCCAGAAAGGTGTCACAATCATTCCCCTGAAAGTCTACCTGAAAGATGGACGGGCGAAGATCGAAATTGCGATTGCCAAAGGTAAAAAACTTTATGACAAGCGAGAAGCCATTGCCAGACGAGACGCGGAGCGGGAAATGGAGCGACATCTTTACCGGCGCGAATAACCGTATTCCATCCACCGTTGGGGAGATTAATCGTCTTCCGGGAGAAACCAAGCGCAAGATATATACTCGCCTGATCCCAGAACCGATTTATTCCTTGTTTAGTCTATCCCGTAATTTATTCGACGAGCAGGGACGGGATTTGCTCGAGCTCAATTGCCCAGCCGGTGCGGCTATCGCAGAAATGTCGCTGTTTCACGAATATGGTTTCCCTGATCCGGTGGTCTATGGTCAGATCACCGATACTTTAAATGGGCAGATCCATGTGCTGCTCTATATCATCAATGACCCGACTTCAGAACGTTTTGCTGTCGATCGGCTACCGGATGGAACCCCCACAAAATTCGGTGTTTTATACCGCAACATTCCGGCAGAAATCGAAGCATTGCAAGCCGGGTTAGCGCCCGGGCAAATTCGCCGGGGTTTACGTTTGATGTCTAATGCGGTGGATGCATTCGAAGCTTTCGCCCGCTTGCTGGGGCACGATCGATTTTTTTCTGAACCATTGTTTTACCATAACGCAGTTATCCTGGAACGCGCCGGGTTTGCATACCTTAAAGGTAAACGGCTGATGGAAGAAATCGATCGCGGTTTTCAACCGGACGGCGTGCTTAGCCAGCGATTAGATGGATCGACACCCTTCCGCCAACCGGAAGCCGCAGAGAGCATCCGGCTGCGTTCCTGGGCGCTGCATGATGGTCTGGCAGAGCGTTTTTTTAATGACGTCACCATGTACAAAGTCGTGGGAAAAACTGCAAATATCCAGACGACGACCCATCTGTCCTGGTAAAGTACCGGTTTTTCGAATCAGTCCGGTGTTTATTCCCTGCATCGATCGCCATGACAATACCTGACTGGCTCGTATTTTTCGTCACACTTCTCCTGGCTGTAATCTGGCTGGCAGGCTGCGGTATCGCGGTCAAAAGGAAATGGATAACACCTGCCCTCAATCGGAAGGTGATTCACATCAGCACCGGGCCTTTGTTTTTACTTACATGGCCTTTTTTTGAAAACACACCCACCACACCCTTTATCGTCGCCTTGTTACCCGCATGTGTAACGGGAATGGTACTCCTGACCGGCGCCAGGGATACGCCGATAACAATTACTTTGTTCGAATATTCCCGCCCACAAAAGAAATCCAGTGAAATAGCTGCACCACTTACCTATGGACTGGCCTTTACGATCGCCACCACACTTTTTTGGACCCGTTCACCGGCTGGGGTCGCGGCTTTGATGATTCTCTGTGGCGGAGACGGCATGGCGGAGATCCTGGGGAAAAGATTCGGCAAACGCCGGCTACCCTGGTCCACCCATAAAACCTGGGCAGGTTCTTTGGGGATGCTGCTGGGAGGATTTCTGCTGGCTCTTGGGATAATCAACTACTTTGTTTTGGTCGGTATCTTTTCCGCGCCTTTGGCAGAATATCTTTATCCGCTGGCATTCCTGGCTATCATCGGTACAATTGTGGAAAGCTTACCGCTTCCCGGGCCAGATAACCTGTATATCCCTCTGGCAACTGGTCTGGCAGGTTGGTTTTGGTGGGGGTAGACACACTTTCCATCCAAAAATGGAGGCCTATGATCATTCTTGATGGAAATTCATTGACAATCGATGAAGTGGTCCGGGTTGCCAGGCGCCATGAACCAGTCAGCCTGGCAGAAACCGCCAGGATTCAGGTAAACCGGGCGAGCGAGTGGGTCCAATCCATCAGCGCAGCAGATACAGCGGTGTATGGGGTGAATACCGGTTTTGGAATATTTGCCGATCGGCGGATTTCCGCTGCAGAAACGCATCAATTAAGCCGTAACCTCATCCTCAGTCATGCAGTGGGCACTGGTGAACCCTTGGACGATGATATTGTCCGGGCGGCCATGTTAATTCGCGCCAATACCCTGGCAAAAGGATATTCGGGGGTGCGCCTGGAGGTTATCGATACCTTAATTGCTATGTTGAATCTGGGCGTAACTCCGGTAATTCCATCTCAGGGTTCTTTGGGCTCCTCTGGCGATCTGGCGCCCCTAGCTCATCTGGCATTAGTATTTACTACCGATGGCAAAGATGTAGATGAAGATTCCGGATGGGCAAAATATCAAAGTCAGAAAATGACCGGCAAATCAGCCATGGAACAGGCCGGTATCCAACGTCTGATTCTTGGGCCTAAGGAAGGGCTGGCGGTCAGTAATGGGGCAACATTTTCGGCGGCAATCGGCGCATTGGCAATCGAGGATGCTTTGGATTTGAGCGAGATTGCCCTGATTACACTGGCGATGAGCCTGGAAGCTCTCCAGGGAGTCTCTGCCGCTTTTGATGCCCG
>JAGUYX010000016.1 GCA_020061145.1 Anaerolineales bacterium
CCCTGCGACGATTGGGCTGCTCCAGGCGGTTGTCGTTATGGGGATCCTTCGCGCAGCCAAACGACGGCTGGCTCAGGATGACAGCTAGCACCCCCACACACGACCCTTTCCACGGCGTGGAGAGGACTTTTTCGCTCGCGGCAAAAAGCGGCGCAGGTCCGAAATGACAACAGCCTTCATTGTCATATCCGAAAAGGCGAGGTTGTTTATCGCCGGCGTAATTTTGCCGGCTGAGAAATCTTAACCAGCGCCAATCGTAATCCAGAATCCCCCTGTTTCTTGCTATAATATTTCTCTCGGCCCACCTTCTTACGCGTACCAGGGGAACGCATGCACCAAGCCAGCCTGTATATTTTTGCAGTTTACACTGCGATATTCATTTACCTCAGCCTGGTTGTGCATGTCTTAACGCGCAGCCGCAGGCGGGCAATCAACCTGGCGTTCACCGGGTTTGCTTCCACTGTTACCCTGTATTTTCTCCTGGCGCTGTTCCTTTTTCCCCCGCCTGACGCTCCCCTCGAATCTGTCGAATTCGCTTTACGCCTGCGCTGGAGTGCAGGCGTGCTGCTTCCGGTTGTCTATTTTCACGTTCTGTATTTCTACTTCCCGCCGGAAATGCGCGGCAGGCTCCAGCCTTTTATCCCGTGGTTTTATGGAATCAGCCTGCTGGCCGCGATCCTGGTGCTGGCAACGGATGTGGTTGTCAGTGGTCCACGGCGGGTCGATCCAGGTCTTCCCCTGGATGCCATGCCCGGTCCGGGGATGTTCCCCTTTTTTATTTTCGTCTTTTTGTTATTCTTACTGATGGCAACAGGCTTGATTTTGGGTCGGAAACGTTCCCGCGCACCACTCCTGCGCCGCCAGATCGGCATCCTGGTCGTATTATTTTTCCTGTTTGCCGGCTCCGGGATTATTGGTATGGCGAACGTTTTCGGCCTGGTTGGAACCGGCCTGATCTGGCTGGGAAATGCCGCCCTGATCCTTTCCGGGTTCGTCTATGGCGGGCTGGTGGTGCAATATGGCTCCTTTACCGGTCGCCCGACTGCCCTGTATCAGATTTTTGTCAGCGTGGTGATTACCTTGTTGGGTATTGTGCTGCTCTCCGCAACCACCAGCCTGGACCGGTTATTCGCCGGTTGGATGACGTTCCCGCTGCCCCTGGTCACTCCGCTGGTGCTCACCGCGCTGGTGGTGGGATTTCCGTTTTTCCAACGCGTGGTAACGGGATTGCTGGATCGCTGGGTGGGATCCGCCAGCCGGGACAAAAAGATAGTGAAATTGCGCATCGACCCGGCGGAAATCCTGGACCCCGAACTTTTACGCCAGGAGTTGTTGGCGGCGTTGTCCATTGAGGTGCAGGCCAGCGGGGCTTTTCTGGCAGAAGTCGTACCCGGCGCTTTTATCCCGGGGCTGGATTTATCCGGCGACCTGCCCGCCAGCCGGTTGAAACAGGAATTTTCCCCGGCGGTACAGGTGGCGGCGATCTTCGGGCAATTACCGCTTACTGTCGGCCAGCGCCTGCCGGTACCCGAACCGTTTACACGATCGCCTACCCGGGTGAACGCAATCATTCCGGAACGATTGCCTTTTCATGACTGGTACGGTCTGGCGATGTATTGCCGCCTGTCTGGCATGGCGATGCCCGATACCATGCTGGCGATCTGCAACCCCAAAACATCCCTGCACGCCGCCAACACCCAGGCGGCATGCGAGGTATACGCTTACCAGCTCGAGCTGGCCCAGCAGATATTGCACCTGGATCGTAAACGCCAGCGCGCCCTGGAAGAGGCTTCCGGGCAGGAAAGCGCTATTCGCCGGCTGGAAGACCGCATCCAAGCGCTGGTCGCTCCCGACCGCAGTCCGGTGGAAAGCTTAAAACCTGCGCCGCTGTATATCCGCACCCTGGGCGGTCTGGAAGTGTCCCTCCACCGCCACCCGGTGCCGGAATCCGCCTGGGAAGCCGAAAGCGCCCGGGCTTTGCTGGCATACCTGTTGTGGAAAGGTTCGGCCGGCGCAACTACCGCGGAGTTGGTGGAGAAGATCTGGGCCGGCAGGTCTGAAGACGTCGATGCCAACACCATTTACGTCACAGTCAACCGCCTACGCAAGGTTCTCGAACCTGAGCTGGAACGGACGCGCGACTCGCATTACATCCTCTCCGAACATGGGCGTTACCGGTTCAACTTCGAAGCGGAAGTGTGGCTGGACGTGGAAGAGTTTCAGCGGCTGGCGGAATCGCCCGATCTGGATGATCAGCGCCGGGCAGTAGAAATTTACCGCGGGCCTTACCTGGCCGATGTGGATTGGGCGCTCCCTCCGGATGTGGAGGCGTTCCGTCGCAGCCTGGAAAACCAGTATCTGGACTGCCTGCGCCGGTTGATCGCCGCGCAGCCCGGGGTGGAGGACGACTTATACCTGGAGAAATTCTTGCAGGTCGAACCCCTGGATGAAGCGATCAATTTTTTGGTCGTGGAACGGTGCATCCGGCGCGGGCGGTACGACCTGGCCTTAAGCCATCTGAGACGCTACCGCGAAGCGCTGGAGCAGGTGGGCGTGGAACCCTCCACCGGGATGCGCCAGTTGATGCGCCGGGTGGAACAACATTTACAGCAGAAATAAAGGCTTCGCCGGGTGATTTGGGGGAAAATTTATCACCTGACAAAAATGCAAGCAAGCGGCCGGCTTCTGGGGTTCCCTGTAAGGTTGTTGTAAGGCTGCAGGGTTAAAGTATAGACAACATTATCTGCGCCGTACATGGCGCACAAGGCCGGTGGCTTGATCACTCGGGGGAGCAAGGGGGAATTGAGTGATCAGGCCACTCTGGTTTTAACCGGCAGTCTGTGCTCGCTCAGGCCGCCGCCAGGGCTTCCTCCACGTTGCTGAAAATCTGGAACGCTTCCTCCAGGCGGGTGAGCATAAAGATCTCGCGGTAGTGCGTGCTTAGCCCACAGGCCGCCAGGCGAATACCGGTGCGATTGGCGCGCACCAGCAGGGTGACCAGCAAACCGATGCCGGTACTGTTCATAAAAGGCATGTCGCTGAAATCCAGGACGAGGTTCTTTGCGCCGGCATCCACGGCCTGACTGAAGGCCTGCATCAGGTCAGCTTCTGCAGCTCCGGTCAGGTCGCCATGGACGAAAATCACGCCGGTTTGCGTGCCGTGTGGTTGTACGGTGAAAGTTGCGGTCATGTTGGTTCTCCTTCAAGAAAAATCAGGACTGGCGGTTGACGAACAATTCGATCGTGTGCCGCGCCGGTTGATTGGTGATGTGCACCTCATCCACCAGGTGCTGGATCAGGAAAAAACCCCAGCCGCGGGGCTTCTGCTCGCCTGCCATCTTCGCCTCGAGATCGGGCAATTCCGGATCGAGCGGGATATCGGTGTCGCCGAAATTGGTGACCTCCACAGCAATCCGTTTCTGTGACACCCGCACCCGGATGGTGACCGGAACTTCGTGCTGGTAGCGGCTGCCATGTTCCAGGGCGTTGAGCGTGGCTTCAGCCACCGCAGTTTTCAGCCGGTCCAGGCGTTGTTTTTCCAGCCGCAAAGGCGCCAGCACCTGCGCCACCTTCTCCATCGCCAGGCGGTCGTTGCCGGGTTCGCCGGGCAGGTCGAACTCTCCGATCATTTGATATTCGTGGTTTTCGTCCGCCTGGGAGGCGGGCTCGGCTCGTTTACGATGATCCGTCATCCCACTCTCCTCATATCTCCAGGCGCTGCAGAACCAGCAGGGTGATATCGTCCTCCTGCTCGTGATCCGGCCCGGTGAATTCGGCCAGGCTGGCGAGCAATCGCTCGATCTGTGCTTCTGCCGCAGGCGAGCTGGCGATGACCTGCTTTAACCGGGAGGAGCCGAAGATTTCCCGCGCCGCATTATGCGCTTCCACCAGGCCGTCCGAGTAAAACAGCACCCAGGCGCCTTTTGGAATCATCAGGCTGGCTTCTTCATACTCCATGGCTTCCAATAATCCCAGAGGCATGCCACGGGCTTTCAAGTCCTGCACCTGCCTGCCGTCATACAGATAAGGCAGATTATGCCCGGCGTTGGCAAAGTCAAACCGCCCGCTGATCAGATCCAGAACGCCGTACAGGCAGGTGACGTACATGCCCCGCGGGATATCTCCGCACATTATTGCGTTGACTTCGCGCAACACCTGACCGGGTTCGGCATACCGGCGCGCCAGCGTTCGTACCAGGGTGCGGGTGGAAGCCATCACCAGCGACGCCGGCACACCTTTGTCGCTCACATCCCCAATCACCACCCCGATGCGCCCATCGGGCAGGTCGAAGACATCGTAAAAATCGCCGCCCAGGGTGCGCGCCGGCTGGTAATGATTATACGTCTGCCAGCCGGGCATGGCGGGCAATTCCTGCGCCAGCAGCGTACGCTGCACATCCCGGCCCAGGCGCAATTCGGTCTCCGTGCGCTGGCGTTCCAGGGCAGCGATCCGTTGCTGTTGCGCCAGTTGAGCAGCGCGTACCGCCGGCGATACCTGCCCACCCACCGCCGCCAGCAAGCGGCGGTCTTCCAGGGAATATCCCTGTTCGGATAATCGCCGCCCGAGGTAAATCGCCCCGATCACTTCTCCCTGGCTGATCAGGGGCACCACCAGGGCTGCTCCCTTCTCCTGCAATTGGCGATAAGATTCCGTCCCGGCGGGCAATTGTTCCAGCTCAACCGGTTGCTGTGCCTGGCGCAAACCTTCTATGAAGGGCGGCTCCACCAGGCCGCAGTACTCGGAACTGACTCCGCTGATCCCATCTTCGCCTTCCAGGGGATACAACCAGATATCGACCGTCGCCGGATGCAGCGCCTGCTGAATCTGGCTGAGCAGCGTGGTGACGATTTCATCCAGATCTACGCTGCGTCGCATGGAGTCCGCCAGGGTGGTCAGCAGGTTGGCCTGGTCTACCCGGTCACGGAAAAAGCGCCGGTCGACAAAGGCCTGCGCCGTCCGGCGCAGCGGGCTGAACAGCGAGCTGACGGCCAGGGTGGAAATGGCTACGGCGATGACCGGCGGGCGTCCCATTGGCCGGAAAATCATCTGTTGCAGACCGACGATCAGGGCGATATACACGCCGGTGAGCAGCGCAGTGACCAGTGTGTACACCAGCGTGCGCCGGATGATCAGGTCGATATCCCACAGGCGATAACGCAGGATGGAGAAAGTGATCGAAAGCGGGAAGACCATCATGGTGGCATCCAGCATCAACACGCCCAGGGTTTCGTAAATCAGGCGCTCGGTGGAAGGCACCGTGACCATCGGGATGAACAGCGGGATGAGGTAGATATGCAGCAGGTATCCGGAGCCGGCAACGATCGTGCCGAATAGCACCCACTTGGTTTGCTGGCGCTGGGTGGCGCTGAACACCACCCGGTAACGATAAATGCCGGCGACAATGCCCCCCACAATCCAGCCCAGGAAGGCAGGCAGGGGCATGGCGCGCACCACGAGGTTGGATGGGTCGAAAAGCGTGGGGCTAAAATGCCAGAAAATCGTCCATAAAATCCAACCCCGCGCCGCCCAACGCACCCAGGCGGGGTAAAACCTGCCATCCGGGAAGGAATACAGGTATAAAATGATGGCGCTGGTGGTCAGGGTGATCAGGGTGTTCATCGCCAGCGCCTGGACGTATGAACCGCTGACCAGGACTTCGATTGGCCGGGTGAGCACCGCCGCCAGGGTGATCATCAATACCGAAGCGCTGATGCCATATACGTCCGAAAAGCGCCGGATGAACAACACCAATCCCACCAGGCTGAAGCTGGCGAAAGTCAGCGCGTCCAGGGTGACCAGATACCCCTGGACGAAACTGGTGGTAAAGCCCAGGCGTTCGATGCTGGGTTCATGCACCAGCGCCAGGCGCATTAACATGGAGATACGCGCCGAAGCGGTGGAGATAAAGAAGTACAGGGAAAGAAATGCGATCAGCACCCACACCAGGCGCGCCAGCCACACCACCCGGCGGCGGGAGAGCGGAGAAACGCTTTCCACCGCTCCCTGGCGGGCAGGCTGGGACTGTACCTGGGCGGGTGTGGCTTCGGACATAAATGCAGTCTTATTCTACCGGGCTGCTTATTCCGACCCGCTGCGTTCCCATTCGGCGGCGTGCAAACCACGTTCGCGCTGGCTGGGGTGAATGGGCATGACGCCCAGCTCGACCATGGCGCGCCGGGCAGCCAGGCCGACAATGGCGGTATAGGTGGGGTAAGCCAGCTCCAGCTCGGCGAGTTGCTCCACCCACATATTCGACGACATGGCGGCAGCCACCACCTGGATGGTTTCCAGCGCCTGTTCGCCCACCGCCGACGCGCCCAGAATACGATGGTTCTCCTGCGAGACGATCAATTTGAAGAACCCGTCGGTGAGACCATCGATCACCGCCCGGTCCAGGTCGCGGTAGCGCACGGTGGAAACCACGGCGGAGATTTCCGGGGTCAGGTCTTTTTCGGTGAGGCCCACCCCGGCGTATTCGGGATCGGTAAACCCGCCGTGGGGCACTATTTCATGCCGGAAGCGGGAGACATTGCCCAGCACCGCATTTTCTGCCGCGGTGCGCCCTTCGTATCCCGCGGCCTGCACCAGCATCATCCGCCCGGTGATATCCCCGGCGGCGAAAATATGCGGCACGTTGGTCTGCTGGTAATCATCCACTTTGACGTAGCCGCGCTCGGTGACCACACCGGCGGCTTCCAGATTCAACCCTTCGGTGTTGGCTGCCCAACCCACCGCGCTGATCACCGCGCCGGTGTGCCAGCTCAGCGGACCGTCGGGCATCAATACGCTGGCGATGTAACCGCCTCCGGGGTCTGGCGAGACGGACTGGATGGTTTCCAGGCCGGTGATGACGCGGATACCCCGTTTGATAAATAATTCCTGGATGGCGGCGGCTACCTGCGGGTCTTCCCGCCCGAGCAGCAGGGGCGAGCGTTCAACCAGGGTGACCTGCACGCCAAAATCGTGCAGGATGGACGCCAGCTGGCTGCCGGTAGCTGCACCGCCGAAGATGGTGATGTTGGCGGGCAGGTTTTTCAGGCCCCACAAATCGCCAATGGTCAGGCAATATTCACTGCCTTCGAAGGGAATCCGCCGGCTGTGACCGCCGGCTGCCAGAATAAATCGCTCGCCGTGCAGCACATCCCCGTTCTCCAGCTCCAGATGGTGGGAGTCGCGGAAGGACGCCGCTCCCACCCCGGTGAGCACCGTGGCGCCGATGCTCTCCAGGCGCTCGATCAACTGTTTGCTTTCATGTAAACGATAAACATTTTGTTGGGCGTGCGCCATCACCCCGGCAAAATCGATGACCGGAATATCTCCCAGTAAACCAAAGGATTGAAACTGGCGGGCATGGCGCATCAACCGGGCGGCATAGGCCAGCGTACGGGTGGGCACCACACCGTCATTGGAGGCGGTGCCTCCCGGTTGGGCGCGCTCGACCAGGCAGACGTCGGCGCCCAGCTCGGCAGCGCGCAAAGCGGCGGTGACCCCGGCCGGGCCGGCGCCAATCACAATCACCTGAAACTTTTTTTCCATTTTTCACTCCTTTTTCAACGCTGGAACGAACGGGACGCTGTGCCCGCCCGGCATACCCCGGAATAAAGCAACCGGAAAACCCTCCGGCATTAAGCGGTTTTTGCGCCCAGGCGTTTACGCATCCAGCGGAAAGGCGTGGCAGCCAGGTAAAACACGGTGCGGATGGCGGCATTGCGCCAGATAGCGCCTGCCTGGCGCCATTGCAG
>JAGUYX010000252.1 GCA_020061145.1 Anaerolineales bacterium
CAGGTGTTGCTCCGGTATAAAGTATGGCGTTCACCGTGGCAATAAAGGTGAATGGTGAGGTGATCACCTCATCCCCGGGACCGATGCCATTGGCGAGCAAAGCGAGATAGAGGGCGGTAGTCCCTGAAGAAACTGCTATGGCATGCTTGCAACCACACATCTGGGCAAAGCGCTCCTCGAACAAAGCTGTGCGTGGACCCTGCGCCAGGTGGCCGGATTCCAGAACTTCAAGCACAGCTTTTTTTTCCGCATCGCTGATATCTGGCATTGATATTGGGATGAAATTCCCCGCCGCGTTCACAGGACACTCCTTGGTCAGACAGGCATATTCTGGATTCTTCCTCCAGCCATGCTCCGCCCTTCCGATATGCGTTGAATTATCGAAGTTCAGGCTTAATATGTTGGCCAGGGTGTCGAGTCTTTTGTCGCCCTATCCGTAGGACTCCCCGGTGGATAGGCAAACACGCCCAACATTTCTCATGTTGGTGGAAAGAACGACCTGGCTTTTACGGATTGATTATCGTGGTGTGCAGAGTGTAGTAATCCCCTACAACCCCGTCTTCAATGATGGATGTCTACCCTACTGGATGTGAGCAAATAAATCTTCAACGAATTAGGGTTTATTCGATGAATAGCCTGGCGAGCCATCAAAAAAACAGATGATTGCAAAAACCGTACAGTCTTTCTGAGGGTTGCTGGATAAAGCTGCACTCGGTGCCGTCTTATTCAGCCAGCTCTGTCGATGATTGCCGTTGTCAGATAATCAATCTTCACAACTACATTCGATCCGACAAAAAAATAAACCATAATTCCTGTGTAATTCGCCGAAAGTATTTATAAATCGGGCAGACTGCTTATCGGTGAATTACATTCAGCAATCGGCGGTTATTCGCTCATTTTATTCAACCGACTTACCGCCGATTGCCCGGGTATTGCTGATTGTCCGTAAGGATTGACTTAATTCCTTCGAACTCGACGGGCAATCATCCTGGCGCATCTCGGAGTAAAGCGATATTTCGTTGTTAAACTCTTCTGTGGTTGCCAGGGTTTCCGGCGATCTTTTCTGGAGAACTGCTCCAGATCGTCGCCATCGATGCGTTTGGGTGGCTTGCTTATCTTTTGTCTGCTGGTTGAAATTGCCCACCACAATTGCGATAGATTAATACTATGAAACTGGACAGGTTAAGTCAATAATTCCACGGATTATATCGGTAGAAAAAAAGGATTATCTTTTGAATAGAATATAGGGAGGGAAGTACTATGTGTATAACTGAAATGGATTAGTACCTGATGAAATTTCTGGCAAAATAGGTCAGCGGACGACAAAATTTGTCAACGATTGGCTCCCGGTAACCGGTTTCGCGTATTGACCAGCCCCTGTTGGAAAGCGATCCGACCAGCTTCCCGGCGGTTCCTGAGCTTTAATTTGTCCAAAATATTGTGTACGTGAATTTTTACCGTATTTTCGGAGATGATCAACCGTTCGGCGATTTCCCGGTTGGATAATCCGAGGCCCAGAAATTTGAGAATCTCGACTTCGCGCGTGGTGAGTTTGTCCAGGCTGCGATCTGCAGAATTATGATTGGAGCCCAGGCGGGAAAATTCCTTGACAATCCGGGTGGTCATGGTTCGCGAGAGAGCCATTTCATCCCGCTTAAGGGCGCGGATCGAAACAAACAAATTTGCCGCGGAAATATCTTTCAACAGGTAACCTTCGGCGCCATTGCGTATGGCGGTAAATAACAGTTCATCGGTTTCCTGAACTGCCAGCATAACCACTTTTGAATCCGGCGACTGTTCCAGGAGTGTTTTAAGCGACTCAAAACCATTGCTATCCGTCAATTCAATATCCATCAGGATCAGGTCGGGGGATAGTTTTTGGGTCAGCTGAGATGCCTCTTCGAAGGAAGCGGCCACACCCACCACTTCGAAATCAGGCTGATGACTCAGCATGCAATTCAACCCTTCCCGGAACAGTGTATGGTCATCAACAATTAAGATTTTCATAAGCTTGTTGATAAACTGCCAGTACAAAACCCTGTTGAAGCCAATTGAACCCCAAATTTTGTGGAGAAAACAGTTATTCCAGTCGAGTTATTGTCTGATTGCCTTCACTATTTCTTTTCGCCCTTGAGAAGAGAGGTATTCCCAGGGGAGGATTATTCGTAGGTGGCAGACCAGATCCGGTGATCATCTGGATTGCCAGGAAAATTATTGAGCTGGACGTTGCTGCAATACCGTGGTTAGTGGGGTAGGCGATTGGTATTTCGCAAGATCGGACAGCGATGTAATAAAGCGGAATAGCTGTGCCAGGAAACCTCACCAGATAATCCAAACCAAACACCAGATTTTGGATGAACTCCGGCGTTTTACCTGGGTGTAATAGGTTTAAACAAATATAAACCCGGTTACCAGGCTGCCACTTGCCTTTTATTGCCGGTAAGTGGAAACACGTTAGCTTTTGTTAAACCCCGATATTCCGCCTGCTTCGCTTTCTGCCCTTGTCGTGATCCGATTCACGGCGAGTTTTAAAATTGATCGATTATGGCAGTATTTGTAGCAAATATAGCATCAAATTTTGAAAAAGCAAATTATTTATCCTCATTTATATTGCGAATTCCTACCCGGTCTGGATGGCGATTATCCGGTTGAGTTTCTTACTCCCCCACACCCCAATGGTTATACCAGGTGCAGATCAGAAGCGAAAAAAGGAGAGCGCCTGTGACCTGCAGGACGCCTGTAATGGAAATAAACAAGTTCATGGCGAAGGAATCCTGTCTGGTTATTTTGCTGGCGCCGGGGTTCAGGATAAAATGCGTATCTGGAACTTTTGTTGAACAAAACAAAATTCCTGACTTGCCAAATTATTAGGGCGAGATGAAAAACATAAATCACCCTCCACGCAATGTCATCAGCATGGGTAAAAATTTGAACAAAAAACAACTAAAATTGAGAATATGACTTTTAGGGGATACGGATAAATGTTGACAAATATGATCTTATTTATATAATATAAATATTGTCTGGACAACCTCCGGGTTGTATCTAATCATCCCATTCACAACAACTTTTCATTGCTGAACTGGTTATCGCTGAGGAGGTGATATCTGATGGTTAAACGCGTCTAAAATTCTCCAAAATCACAATGGAATATCCCCATACCTGTAGTTCTTTAATCGGTTCCGCATAGCATCCACAGGCAAAACAGCAATGCTTCATTCGGGGAAGAACGATGTTCGTTCAAGATATGTTGTTGTTAGCCTTAAGCACTATCGCCGCGGACGAGCAATACCATTACCGGGGCAGCAAAATGCTGGTCAGGGAGGAACCAAGAGGAACCAGGGATTGTCCCTGGTTTGTTCGGCTTGTTTCGTTCGATTGAAGTATGGAGAGGAGACGGATGAACAACAGGATTTACCCTTTATGGTTCAGAAAATTCTGGACCGGATTGACTATTCTGCTTGCTTTGTTATTGGCCTTCCCTGCTACAGGGCTGGCTGATCAAACAAGCGGGCCGCCGGCTCCCATCGAACCGGTGGTGTTGGAAGAGATTCAAGACACAGGCGAGGCGACTTTCTGGGTTGTGCTGGAAGCACAGGCCGATTTAAGCCCTGCAGCTAACCTCCAGGATTGGACGGAGCGCGGGGCTTTTGTGATTAATGAGCTGCAACGCGTTGCGAATGAAAGCCAGTCCGGGATACTCTCGCACCTTCAAAAGGTAAACGCGCCCCACACTTCCTTCTGGATTGCAAACGCCATCCAGGTTACCGGTGGTGAAGCGCTAGTACAGGAGCTTGCCAGCATGGCGGGTGTGAAGGAGATCCTGGCCACACGAGTGTATGAGATTCCTGAGCCGCTTCCCGGTGATGATCTGCCCAGCATTAACGTGGTTGAATGGAACATTGACCGGATTAACGCTCCCCAGGTGTGGTCCACCTTCACCCGGGGTGAAGGCATTGTGGTTGCCAACATTGACACCGGGGTGCAGTTCGATCACCCGGCAGTGGTTGCTCAATATCGCGGCAACCAGGGTGGCGGCATTTTCGACCATAACTATAACTGGTTCGATCCATCCAATATCTGTGGCAATCCCTCCCTGGTGCCGTGCGACAACAATGGTCACGGCACACATACCATGGGCACCATGGTTGGCGATGATGGCGATCCTGGTACGAACCAGATCGGAGTAGCCCCGCACGCAAGGTGGATAGCCGCTAAAGGTTGTGAAACCAGCTCCTGTTCCGACTCTGCCCTGCTTGCTTCCGCTCAATGGATTCTGGCTCCCACGGATCTCGCCGGGCAAAATCCCCGGCCTGACCTGCGCCCGCATGTGGTCAATAACTCGTGGGGCGGTGGCGGCGGCGACCCGTGGTACCAGGCGTCTGTACAGGCCTGGGTCGCTGCGGGTATCTTCCCTGCCTTCTCCAACGGTAATAGCGGCCCATCGTGTAATACTTCCGGCTCGCCTGGCGACTATCCGGAGAGTTACTCGGCTGGCGCTTTTGATATAAACAACAATATCGCCGGTTTTTCCAGCCGGGGTCCGTCTGCCTTCGGCGGCATTATCAAACCCAATATTGCCGCTCCCGGTGTATCGGTGCGTAGCAGCGTGCCGGTTAACTCCTATGCCAGCTTTAGCGGCACATCGATGGCATCACCGCATGTAGCCGGTACAGTGGCGTTGATGTGGTCGGCTGCTCCTGCTCTGGAAGGAGATATCGTTGGCACACGGCTTATCCTCGACCAGACTGCCATTGACACCTCCGATTTGCAATGTGGCGGTACACCCGAAAACAACAATGTTTGGGGTGAAGGTCGCCTGGATGCCTTCGCTGCCGTATCGCAATCACCCATTGGCCCCACCGGTAGCCTGACCGGCACAGTAGTGGATAGCAGCACCAATATGCCGATTGAAGGAGCCACTGTGCAGGCAGCGGGTCCCATCAGCCGTACCACGACCACGGATGCCAACGGGATGTACAGCTTCTCGGTACTTTCCACCGGCACCTACGATGTGACCGCAAGCAAGTTCGGATATATCACCGAAACGGCAACGGGGGTGCTGATCGAGGAAGGCGCAACCACGGTACAGGATTTTGCGCTCGATCCGGCGCCGGCCTTTACGGTTACTGGAACGGTGTTTGATAATTTGGGGCAGCCGATTGAGAATGCCACGGTTACCATTTTGGGAACGCCTATTCCACCAACCACGACAGACGCCAATGGCATGTATAGCTTTGCATCTGTTCCGCAGGGCACCTACAGTATTATGGCTGCTGCGGGGAGGTGTAACGAGTCCCAGACGCAGGTTGTTGAAGTTAATGCCGATGTCGTTGTGGATTTCACTCTGGCACTGCGCTTCGACGATTTCGGTTACTTCTGTCAGGTAGTCCCGCCGGCCTATGCTGAGGGCGACACCCCGCTCCCGCTCTCGGGAGATGACTCCTTCACGCAAATCACCCTGCCCTTCCCCTTCACCTTCTACGGGCAAACCTACTCCAGCGCGTTTGTGTGCACCAACGGCTACCTGAATTTCCTGACCGGCAACTGTTTCTTCTCTAATAGCGCCATACCCAGCACTGGAGCGCCTAATGGCGCCATCTATCCTTACTGGGATGACCTGTACGTGGATAGCAGTGCGACCATGTGGACCAGGTTGAGCGGTGAGGCGCCTAACCGCCAGTTCCTGATTGAATGGCGGAATGTGCGTTACTTCGGTGATACATCCCGTCGGATTGACGTCGAGGTCGTGCTCCATGAAAACGGCCAGATCCTCACCCAATACCGGAATATTGCCGACGATGGCCGTGAACGCGGTAACTCTGCCACCCTGGGGATCGAAAACGAATCGGGCACAACTGCTTTCCAATATTCGTTCAACGAGGCTGTCCTCCTGCCAGGGGAATTTGCCATCCGCTACCTGTTGCCACCCTCAGGATTTGTCGAAGGGGTGGTCACCGACTTCAACGATGGTCTGCCCCTTTCGGGGGCGACAATCGTTGCTCTCCGGGATGGCGCGCCCTTCCGCCAGACAACCACGGATGCGGACGGTTTCTACCGTTTGATGCTGCCTCTGGGCAATTACGAGATCGAAGCCAGCGCCACAAATTACGTTTCCGAGACTGCTGCGATCGTTTTGGATGAAGCCGATGAAATTGTCGTCCAGAACTTTGCCCTGCGCACTGCCCGGGCTGAGGTGGAGCCAACCTCCTTCCAGTTTATCGTTCCACAGGGGGAAAGCCGCACCCGTGGGTTGCTGCTCAGCAATACCGGGTCGGCCCAGCTAACCTGGGAAATCAATGAATCCGGTGGGGGTGCCGTGGCGGGCGCTACGACCGCCGGGTTGGAACAGAATCCGGACTATGATCCCGACTCAGCCACCACACAGGGGCTGTACACCGTGGATACCCCGCCCGGTTGGGAACCAATGGCTCCAGGCGATATCATCCGCTCCTGGGTGCCGGCTGGACTGGCGCTCCCCTGGGGTGTGGGTTATACCGGCAACGTCTGGCTTTCGGATGTGCCGACCAATAACCTTAACCATGAATTCACCGTTGAAGGGATGGCAACCGGAGTCAACTGGCCGGCGACGTGGGCTGGCTCCTGGCCTGGTGACATGGCTTACGATCCCGGTCGTAACCTGATGTGCCAGGTGAATGTTGGTGGCGATAATGGCATCTACTGCTGGGATCCGGCGTCTGGCGCGGTGGTGGATTCGATCACCGGTGCATTCCCCTGGACGACGATCTCCCAGCGCGGCCTGGCATATCGACCCGACGATGATACATTCTACATCGGCGGTTGGAACCAGGGGATCCTCTACCATGTTAAAGGTCTCTCGTATCCGGACAAAGGCGCAGTGATCAGCCAATGCAACCCACCTGACCCGAATATCTCCGGCCTGGCCTGGAACCCGGCTGTGGGTCAGGTCTGGTCGGCGACCAATTCACCCACGGATACGATTTACCTGCTGGATGCAGATACCTGTATGGTGGTCACCTCACTTCCACATCCAAATCCGGGCTTTAATGGCGCCGGGTTGGAGATGGACGAAGCCGGCAACTTGTGGATGGTCAGTCAGGGATTGACGACTGTCTATCTGATTGACAGCGGAGTCCCGGCGTTCACCGATGTACCCTGGTTATCTGCCGATCCAACCAGCGGCGTTCTCGACCCTGGCGGGGAACAAACCATTCAGGTCAGCGTTGATACAACCGGTCTTGAGCCAGGCGCGTACCAGGCCACCCTGCACTTCAGCACGAACAGCGGGCGCCAGCCAAACCTGGCGGTACCGGTCACCCTGATTGTGCCCGCTTACCAGACCCTGGTAAATGCGGGCGGCAGCCAGTATATGGATGGCATGGGTGACACCTGGCAGGCAGATCAGGGATATAGCGCCGGAAGCTGGGGGTACACCAATCACGCTTCCCGCACTGGGGCAACCCGCCGCACGATCGGCGGCACAACGGACCAGCCGTTATACCAGACGCAACGGGTGAACCCCACCGAATATCGCTTCGATAACGTCCCGAATGGTGTGTATGAGATCCGCCTGCGCTTCGCGGCTCTAAGCAACCAGCCGCCCGGACGAACCCAGTTCGATGTGATCATCGAAAATGAAATCGTCCTGCCGGCATTGGATGTCGTGCGCGAGGTAGGCTCATACTATGCCCTGGAGTACGTCTTCTATGCCGAAGCGACCGATGGTGTGCTGAATGTCCGCTTTATCCCCCGCCGCGGATTCGGCAACCCGTTCATCAATGCAGTTGGCGTGACCCATCGCCC
>JAGUYX010000045.1 GCA_020061145.1 Anaerolineales bacterium
GGTATGCGTGGACGCGGCGGGCGCGGCTTCTTTGCTCCCGGCTTTGAAGCGCCAGCCACCTCCGGCGACGGCGCCTGAGCCCGGGCCGGTCTGCGGCAGGAGTTTGCCTCTGATATAAGCTCCTCTCCGAGTTCTGGAAATGTGTTTCGCCTGGAGCGCAGCGCCGGGTTGTTTACCCGCCCGGGGCTGCGCTCCTGCATGAGGATGGGGAGGGCTGTCAGCGGATTTGAGAACGGATTGAACGGCCGTAGGGTGGGAGCAGGGGCGGGGTTGATTCAGTATTCAGCCTGCCGTGACGCAGCCCCGAATCCCACCAAATGATTTCCGATTTCCGATTGCGGATGAATCGAACTTTCGCAGGTGCAGGGAATGTAGAGTGCGGCAGCAAGCTGCCGCCGCTTTGGCAAGCCTCAGCGCAGCTCGGGCACTCCACAACGCCGAATTGTCCTCCTGAAAGAACGTCTTTTGCGACCGGAGTATCCTTGCGGCGATGGGGCAATCGATTCTATAATCGTTACGGGGAGCCTTCGCCCGGCCGCTCGCGGCGGTTCATCCCTAAAACCAGGCAAACATCAACGACGCCATGGCTAAAAAGATACTGATCGTCGACGATAAAAAAGAAATCCGCACCCTGCTGGAACAGTACCTGAGCCAGGAGGGATTCGACACGCTCACCGCCAGCAACGGGCAGGAAGCCCTGTTCGTCGCCCGCCAGGGCAAACCCGACCTGATCATCCTCGACCTGATGATGCCGGAAATGGGCGGCTACGAGTTCATGCGCGCCTATACCCGCGAGGCCGACACCCCGACCATCATCCTCACCGCCCGGCTGGAAGAAAACGACCGCGTCCTGGGCCTGGAGCTGGGGGCGGATGACTATGTGACCAAACCTTTCAGCATGCGCGAGCTGACCGCGCGCATCCGGGCGGTGTTGCGCCGGGTGAGCAAACCGGCGCTGGAAACCGACCTCCTGCGCGCCGCCGATATCACCCTGGACCGCGCCGGCAGGGTGGTGACGGTGGGGGAGCGCCCGGTGGACCTGACCCCCTCCGAATTTGAGCTGCTGGCGGCGTTGATGGCTGCCCCCGGGCGGGCGTTTTCTCGCCTGGAGCTGCTGGAACGCCTGCAGGGCGCCGCCTATGAAGGCTACGAACGCACCATCGATGTGCACATCCGCAATCTGCGCGCCAAAATAGAGCCGGAAGGCGGCGAACGGCAGTATATCGAAACCGTGTACGGCGTCGGCTACCGTTTCGCCCAACCCCGGCGCTGACAGGAGTACCCATGCGCTCGCTTACCACCAAATTGATCCTGGCTTTTTTGCTGGTTGGCCTGACCGGCGCAGTGCTGGTGGCCCTGATCGTCCGTTTCCGCACCCAGCGCGCCTTCGACCAGCTGGTGGTCAACCAGAACCAGCAGCTTTTGCTGGTGAACCTGGCCGAGTATTACCGCCGGGCAGGAAGTTGGGCCGGGGTGGAGACCGTTTTCCGCCCGGGGGCAAACCTGCCCGGGCTTGGGAGTATCCCGGAGGCGCGCTGGGAGGCGCGGCGCGCTTTGTTCGTGGTCGCCAACGCCCAGGGGGTGGTGTTGTTTGGCGGCGAGCCGCACCTCCACGGGCGCACATTGACCGCCCGCGAGCTGCGGAAAGGGATTCGCATCGAGGTAAACGGGGATACGGTAGGCTGGCTGATCTTCTCGCCGGCGCTGGATCGCTGGCGCGCCGGCACCCCGGAGGGCGACTTTTTATTAAGCGTCAACCGGGGGGCCTATCTGAGCGCCATCGCCGCCACCGGCATCGCCCTGATTCTCGGCGGCGTTCTGGCTTACGGGCTGACGCGGTCATTGCGCGAGCTGACTTCCGCCACCCAGGCGCTTGCCCAGGGCGAGCTGGGGCGCCAGGTGACCGTGCATTCGAATGATGAGCTGGGCGCGCTGGCGGCTTCCTTTAACCAGATGAGCACCGCCCTGGCGCGCTCCACCGAGCTGCGCCGCCAGATGACCGCCAATATTGCCCACGACCTGCGTTCGCCGCTTGCCGTCATCCAGGGTTACGCCGAAGCGCTGACGGATGGCAAGCTGCAGCCCAGCCAGGAGATTTTTACGGTGATGCACACCGAAGCGCTGCACCTCAGCCGGCTGATCGACGACCTGAAGACGCTCTCCCTGGCGGAGGCGCGCGAGTTGCCGTTGATGCCCCAGCAGGTCTCGCCGGACGCTTTGCTGAGGCGGGCGGTGGAATCCTTCCGGGTGCAGGCCGAGGGGCAGGGGATTACCCTGGAGATGCAGGCGGAAGAAAACCTGCCGGAAGTGCGGGTGGATGTGGAGCGGATGGCCCAGGTGCTGGGCAACCTGATGCGCAACGCCTTACGTTATACCCCCGGGGGCGGGCGGATTTCCCTGAGCGCCCGGCGGGCGGAGCAGGGCGTCTTGCTCCAGGTGGCCGATACCGGGACGGGCATTTCCCCCGAAGACCTGCCCTATATTTTCGAACGCACCTACCGCGGTAACAAAGCCCGTTCTGCGGACGAAGGCGAAACCGGGCTGGGCCTGGCGATTGCCCGCTCGCTGGTGGAAGCCCAGGGAGGCAAAATTTCGGTGGAAAGCCGGCCGGGGGAAGGCTCGGTGTTCACGATCTGGCTGAGGGGGTGAGGAAATGTGGAGTGCTGAAGCTTGCTTCAGCGCTTGAAATTTCGCCACATTCGCCTGACCAATGACAGAAACTGTTGTCATTGCGAGGAACGCCTTTTGTGACGAAGCAATCTCTGCGGCAGCCAGGGGAGGAGATTGCTTCGACCTGCACAAGACGCAAGCCTGCACAA
>JAGUYX010000115.1 GCA_020061145.1 Anaerolineales bacterium
AGGGAATTTCAATCCCTGTTCCAACCCATCATTTGAAATGGAGGTAGAGTGATGTACCGGAGGATCCGTTTTATCAGTGTATTTACCCTGATTACGCTGTTGGCGCTGGTTTCAGCGCTGCCAGCGTTCGCCGACCACCGCACCCCCCTGGATAACCCTATTCCCGAACCCATTCCCCAGGGTCCCTTGACCATCCAGTTGGTGCCAGTGGCGATGGGGATGACCGCCCCCAACTGGGGCACGTCTGCGCCGGGTTGCGCAAGCCTGGTAGGGCGCTTATTTGTCGTCGATCAGGATGGTAAGTTGTGGCGGGTTAACCTGGGCACCGGACAAAAACAGGTAGTGCTCGATGTTGGCCCCATGCTGGTCAGCCTGGGTGCATTTGGTCCGGGCACCTATGATGAGCGCGGTTTCCTGGGTGTGGCCTTCCACCCCGATTACGCTTCCAATGGGATGATTTATACCTATACGTCCGAGCCGACGGCTGGCCCGGCGGACTTTTCCACCATGCCGCCGGACACTACTCCCAACCACCAGAGCGTGGTGCGTGAATGGCACATCCCCAACCCGTGCAGTGCCAATTCCGTAGTGGACCCGAGTAGCAACCGGGAGCTGCTGCGTATCGATGAACCCCAATTCAACCACAACGGCGGCACGCTGGTTTTCGGCCCGGATGGCAAGCTGTATATCTCCCTGGGAGATGGCGGCGAGGCGGATGACCAGGGTGTGGGTCACGTGGAAGGCGGTAACGGGCAGGCCCCCTCCAACATCCTGGGCTCCGTCCTGCGCATCGATCCACAGGGAAATAACTCCGCCAACGGGCAATATGGCATACCGGCGGATAATCCCTTTGTGGGTATGCCGGGATTCCTGGATGAAATTTACGCCTACGGCTTCCGTAACCCCTTCCGAATTTCCTTCGACCGACGGTCCGGAGACCTGATAATCACCGACGTAGGCCAACATCACATCGAGGAGATCAATATTGGTATGTCCGGCGGAAATTATGGCTGGCGGATCAAAGAAGGCAGTTTCTGCTTTGACCCCAATGGCACGGAACGTGGTTTTGCTTTTGAATGCCTGCCCGGCGACGATCCCGGCGGGTTGATCGACCCGATTGCCGAATACGACCACGGCGAGGGTGTCGCCATTGTCGGCGGCTTTGTATACCGAGGCCGGTCGATTGCCCCGTTGCAAGGTCGTTATGTGTTTGGCGATTTCTTCAGCCCTGACCACGGCACCGGACGCCTGTTCTTCCTGCAAATGGATAACAGCATCCGGGAATTCAACCTGCAAGATATGGAAACGCTGGGGCAACAGGTGCTTGGTTTTGGCGAAGACGCTAAGGGTGAACTGTATGTGATGACCAACTCGACCGGCGTGCCCTTCGGCGAGACGGGTATGGTCTGGAGGATTGCCGCTACGGTTCCGCGCTCGCGCAATTTCCGCGCGCACCTGAGCGGCATTGAAGAGGTCCCGCCGGTTGATACCACCGCGACCGGACAGGCGTTATTCTCTTTCAACGCCGATAACAGCAATATGCGTTTCAAGCTGATGGTCGCCAATATCGAAAATGTGCTCGCCGCCCATATCCATTGCGCCCCGGCAGGGGTGAGCGGCCCGGTGGGGGTAACCCTGTTCAGCGGCGGACCGGTGACGGTGGAGGGCGTTCTGGCCAGTGGCGAACGCAGCGCCCCAGATGCAGGTAACGCCTGCGGCTGGACGACGCTGGAGCAGGTGCGCAATGCAATCGAAAGCGGAAATGCCTATGCCAATGTGCATACCATTGCCCACCCAGCCGGAGAAATCCGCGGCCAGATTCATTAATCCGACCGGAAAAATCGCTGCCCGCAATCCCGGTTGAAGGAAGACTGCCCCGCAATTGCGGGGCAGTCTGGGATTTAATTGCATTAGCGCGCAAACAAATTTGCGCTGTGTCGATATTTAAGCTATATATTCGATAGTCAATACCTCGCCAACCTTCTGGAGCACGACACACATGCGCAGTATCGCCGTCGATGTGATTGTTTTCCTGATCGGGATTTTTGCCGGAGTTGTGGCGATCCTGTCGTCGCAAGGTTACCTCAGCCCGGTTGCGCAGCCCTATGCCCTGGCAACGCTGATCTTGGCGGTGCTGGTCGAGGGCGGCTGGCGCATCTACCAGTTGTTCGACAAACGAAACCGGGAATCCCGGAAGGATGTGGTTCTGGCGTTAAATGAGCTGATCAAAGAACTCAAACGCCTGGGCAATATCCCGGTCAGGCTGCGCGCCAATGTGATGATGCCCAGAGGTTTGTTGTGTTATCGCCATCTGCGCATCCGCTATTATTCCAGCAATATGGTCAACGCTCCGGACCTGAACATCAGGCTGCAAAAATGGATGGGGTGCGCCGGGCAGGTGTGGGGTTCCGGTAAAACGCTGGGTGCAAATTTAGCCGTGAAAAGTGAATTTGGCACCCCCACCTGGGCATTAACCCCCGAGATTGAGGAAATTACCAGCGACCTGAAAATTATTCTGTGCGTGCCTTTGAGACATCCCACCAACGGGAATACCGTGGGGGTGCTGGGTGTCGATTCCAACAGTCCGGAAGCGACCTTTTTATTTACGGACAAAGCGCTGGAGGATTTACGCGGCGTCGCCGATATTATCGCCCTGCATTTACACATACACCGGTTTATCTGATCGGAGATAATTATGCTAAAATTAAGGTGTGCGAACAGGAGTTGAAAAACATGACCAGATTGATCAGTCAGACCAACCGGAAAAAGCGCAGACCCGGCCGTTCCGGACGGAAATCGGATAAGCTGACCCCGCTGATCGGGATGGTGGTGCTGGAAGAAAAAACCCCTTCCCGCTCCGTTTACACGCGCCTGCTGGACAAGATGATCGGCGAGTCGGATGAAAAGACCCGCCAACGTCTCGAAAAGACCAAACAGGTGATTTTAGAAAAGTGAACAGTGTATATTAACACACAACCGCCCCGTGAATACTAACGGGGCGGTTCTTCTGCGTTGATATTTTCAGCTCAGGCTGGTTTTTCTTCTTCTTCAATCATCCAGTCGAAGGCTTCCTCGCGGGTTACTTTGCGCGTGCTGAGGCCCACACGTTCGCGTTCAACATCGATATCGGTGATCCGCACCAGCACCCGGTCATCCGGTTTGAAGACATCTTCTGCTTCCCGGTTCCCGTGATCTCCCATTTCGCTGACATGGATCAGACCGACAATGCCTTCTTCCAGGCGGACAAAAGCGCCAAAATCGGCGACGCTTTCCACCACGCCTTCCAGCAATTCGCCGGGGGCGTGTTTTTCGGCAAAATCCTGCCAGGGGTTGGGCAGCAACGCTTTGCGGCTCAGGCTGATCCGTTCGCGCTCCACATCCACCCCGGTGACAAGCACCTCCAGGGTCTGGCCTTCCTGCACCACATCCGACGGGTGACCGACCTGACGCCAATCCAGGTTAGAGATATGCACCAGACCATCCACACCGCCCAGGTCCACAAAAGCGCCAAAATCCACCAGGCTCACCACCCGGCCTTCAATTTTTTGCCCGACTTCGAGGGCTCCCATTCGCTGCTTGCGGACTTCATCCTGCGCAGCCAGCTCGGATAATACCAGACGCCGGCGGTCCTGATCGACATCGATCACTTTCAAGGTGAGTTTTTGACCCACCAGGTTCCGTTTGACGTCGTCGCGTTCCCGGCTGGGATGGCGGCGTACCTCGTTAATCTGCGAATTGGGCACAAAACCGCTCAGACGCCCAAACTGCACCAGGATACCGCCGCTGTTGACGCCGGTTACCGGGTAGGACTCCAGACGCTCCTCCGTCTGCCACTTCGCGGCGCGTTGCCAGTCCATGGCTTCCAGGCCACGCTCGATAGATACCTCCAGCGTGCCGCCGCGGAAAGCGGTGCGGGTGACAAATACCTGAATCTCATCACCCATTTTCAAGTTTTCCAATAAACCGGAGTCCAGAGAGCCGAGGTCGCGGGCAGACACCAAAGCATCTCGCTTGGCGCCCACGTCAACGTAAGCCACATCCTTTTCCAGGTAAACTATTGTCCCGGTCACCATATCGCCGCGCCGTAAGGGGCGGTTTTCATATTCCTCCAGTAATTCGGCAAATTCCGGGGAT
>JAGUYX010000211.1 GCA_020061145.1 Anaerolineales bacterium
CTGGGGCAGTGGACCCTGCCGCGCCCGCAGACCGCCCTGGAGAACTGCACCATTCATAATTACAACGTGGTGCCGGTGCGCAGCGGGCGTTATGTCCTGGTGCACGGCAGCTACCAGTCGGGCACCAGCGTGGTCGATTTCACCGACCCGGCTAACGCTTATGAGGTGGGGTATTCCGACCCGCCGCCCATCGAGCCCATCGATATCGGCGGCGCCTGGTCGACCTACTGGTACAATAACTTTATGTACGAGAGCAACATCACCGAAGGCCTGAACATCTTCCGGTTGAGCAGTTCGGTGACTGCCGGCGCCATGCGCCTGCCGTTCCTGAACCCGCAGACCCAGTCGTTTTCGCTTCCCTGAGGTTTACGGATGTTGCTGACCAGGGATTAAGCTGAACAGGAGGCCGCCGTTTTGGCGGCCTCTTCCCACCCGGGTTTACCTGCGTGACCTTGTGGAAACAGATGACATTAAACTCGCCATTGACCCGGCGTCACAATCTCCCCATCCAACCCACCCCATTGATCGGCCGCGAGGCCCTGCTCCAGGCAGCCTGCAAGCAGTTATTGTCCGGTGAAGTGCGCCTGTTAACCCTCACCGGGCCGCCCGGCGCCGGGAGGCTGGCGCGCGGCGAGCGGGCGTAATCCGCTCCACAACAGGCAATATTGCGCATGACAGGGGGGAGATTTATTCTATAATAACAGGAGTGATTTTGTGTGATTATCCGAGGCGCCTTTTTTGCCCAACCCATTGTTTTTGCGCCCAAGGGAACGGTGCAAAGCCGGTACAATCGGAGAGAAGCGGTTAATTTCCAGGTGAGCCTGACCCGAATCGGAGGAAAAAATGACAGAACACGAGCATTCCAGGCACGAGCAACCGGAACACGCAGGCCATGAGGGGCATACCGGGCATGAACAACATACCGGGCATGAACAACATACCGGGCATGAGCAGCAAGCAGAACACGCTTCGCCCGCCGGGGCGCACAGCGAACGCCAATCCATGGAAGCCCACGCCGGTCATACTGACCACGCCGAAAAGGAAGCCCACGCAGACCACGCGGAGCACGTCGACCACACCGGTCACGAGGAAATGTTCCGGCGTAAATTCTGGGTTTCGCTGGCGCTTTCCGTCCCGGTATTGCTCTTCAGCGAGACCATCCAGGCATGGCTGGGTTTCAGCCTGCCGGAATTCCCGGGCAGCCGCTGGATTTCCCCTGCATTTGCTGTAATTGTGTTTCTCTATGGCGGTTTGCCCTTCCTGCAAATGGCCGTCCCCGAGCTGAAAAGCCGCAAACCGGGCATGATGACCCTGATTTCCCTGGCGATCAGCGTGGCTTTCATTTACAGCCTGGGGGCGTTGTTTTTGCCCACCGAAATGGGCTTTTTCTGGGAGCTGGTCACCCTGATCGACATCATGCTGCTCGGTCACTGGCTGGAAATGCGCAGCATACGCCAGGCGTCCGGTGCCCTGAACGAGCTGGCGAAGCTGATGCCCGATACCGCCGAACGGATCGGCGCAGGCGGTGCGGTGGAGACGGTGCAGGTCAGCCAGCTCCGCACCGGCGACCTGCTATTGGTGCGCCCGGGAGCCAGCGTTCCGGCGGATGGGGAAGTGGTGGAAGGCGAATCGTCGGTGAATGAGGCGATGATCACCGGCGAGTCCAGGCCGGTGGATAAGGCCCCCGGGGCGCGGGTAATTGCCGGGACGATCAACGGCGATGGCAGCCTGCGGGTGAAGGTGACCGCCATTGGCGATGAGACCGCCCTGGCGGGGATCATGCGCCTGGTAGCCGAAGCCCAGCAAAGTAAATCGCGCACTCAGATCCTGGCGGACAAGGCCGCCGGCTGGTTGTTTTTTATCGCTCTGGGGGTGGCGGCGCTCACTGGGGTGGCGTGGTCGATCGCCGTGGGCTTTAATGTGGAGGTGGTCGCCCGCGTGGCGACCGTGCTGGTGATTGCCTGCCCGCACGCCCTGGGGCTGGCGATTCCCCTGGTGGTGGCGATTTCCACCACCAAAGGGGCCAGCAACGGGGTGCTGGTGCGCGACCGGCTCGCCCTGGAACAGGCGCGCGAGATCGACACGGTGATCTTTGATAAAACCGGCACCCTGACGCGCGGCGAGTTTGGCGTGGTGGGCATGGCGACGGTGGATGGCTGGGACGAAGACCGGGCGCTGGCCCTGGCGGCGGCGGTAGAAGGCGATTCCGAGCACACCATCGCCCGGGGTATTCGCCGCTCGGCGCAGGAACGCGGTTTGGAAATCCCGCCGGTGAACGACTTCGAAGCCATCAAGGGACGCGGCGTGCGCGCCAGCCATAACGGGCAGCAGGTGTATATTGGCGGGCCGCGCCTGCTGGAAATGTTGGAGCTGCAATTGCCCCAGGCCCTGGCGGACTTCGACGAAGGGGCCAGCCGCAAAGGTCAGAGCGCCATTCACCTGGTGGTGGACGGTAAGCCGGCCGCCAGCCTGGCCCTGGCAGACGTCATCCGCCCGGAGAGCAAGCAGGCGATCGACGCGCTGCACGAATTCGGCGTGGAGGTCGCTATGCTCACCGGCGATAGCCAGGCAGTGGCGCAGGCGGTAGCCGCCGAGCTGGGCATCGATGTGTTCTTTGCCGAGGTGCTGCCGGACGACAAGGACAAGAAGGTCGCCGAGCTGCAGCGCCAGGGGAAACGGGTTGCCATGGTGGGGGATGGGGTCAACGACGCCCCGGCGCTCACCCGCGCCGATATCGGCATTGCCATCGGCAGCGGCACCGACGTGGCGGTGGAATCGGCGGGGATCATCCTGGTCAACAGCAACCCGTTGGACGTGGTGAAAATTTTCCGTCTCAGCCGCGCCAGCTATCGCAAGATGGTCGAAAACCTGGTCTGGGCCACGGGTTATAACGTCTTTGCCCTGCCCCTGGCGGCGGGCGTGCTGGCCCCCTGGGGCATCCTGCTCTCCCCGGCGGTGGGGGCGGTGTTCATGTCCGCCAGCACCATCATCGTGGCGATTAATGCCCAGTTGCTGAGGCGGGTGGAGTTGTGAGGAGGGGGATTTTGGAGGGCAGAAGCTTGCTTCAGCGTTTGAAATTTCGCTGGTAAACAAAAACGCGCAAGCAAGCCTCAGCGCAGCTCGGGCACTCCATAACGCCGGATTGTCATCCTGAAGGAGCGTCTTTTGCGACTGAAGGATCCCTGTGGCGATTGGAATGCTCCAACCGCCGGTCAGGTTAGGGCTGCTGTAGGGGC
>JAGUYX010000031.1 GCA_020061145.1 Anaerolineales bacterium
GCCTTTACCCGGGTCGCCCTGCAGGGCAACCCCTGCGCGGTGGTGCTGGATGCGGACGACCTGACCGCCGCGGAAATGCTGGCGGTCGCCCGCGAAATGAACCTGCCGGAAACCGCCTTTGTGCGGCGCTCAGCAGCGGCAGATTTTGGGGTGCGCTTCTTCACCCCGGCGGAAGAAATCCCCATGGCGGGTCACCCGACGATTGCCACCGCGCTGGCGCTGGTGGAGCGCGGCAGGGTACAATTAGCCAAGCCGCGGATCACCCTGCGCCTGGAAATGCAGGTGGGGGTTCTGCCGGTGGAGATCTTCAGCCGCGAGGGCAGGGTGGAAAAGATCGTGATGCAACAGAAAAAACCCGAGTTCAAACGCCGTTACCCGGTAGACCAGGCGCTGGCGGCTTTTTGCCTGTCCCCCGAAGCGGCTCTGCCCGGTTGCCAGCCCCAGACGGTGAGCACCGGCACGCCGCAATTGATGGTGCCGCTGCGATCGCTGGATGACCTGCGCAGGGCCCGGCTCGACCTGGAGGCATATATGGCGTTGCAGCGGGCAGGGGACTTTTCCAGTCCGCACCTGTTCTGCCTGCAGGGCGCCACCCCGGCGGGGCGCACCTTTGCCCGCCATTTTGGCGTGCCGCCCGACATCCCGGAAGACCCGTTCACCGGTTCGGCCACCGGGGGTATGGCGGCGTACCTGTGGCGGTATGGGTTGTTGGACGAACCGCGCTTCATCGCCGAGCAGGGGCACTGGCTGGATCGTCCCGGGGCTGCGGAAGTGGAGGTGACCGGCCCGCGGGACGCCATCGAGAGCGTGAAGGTGGGCGGCCCGGCGATGGTGGTCATGACCGGGGAGCTGCGGGTGTGAGGGAAATAATGCAGCTCAAGCAGCCAGCCGGAAAAATTACCCTGTTTTTGCTGCTTCTTGCCTTGCTGCTATTATTGGCGATTCATACCCGCCTCCATGCGTATGCCTATGATGATGCCTACATCCATTTCCGGATTGCCAAACATCTGTCCGAGCTGGGTCAGCCTTATTTTAACCCGGGGGAAGTGATTAAAACCAGCTCGTCGTCTGCCTGGACGATCCTGCTGGCTTCGTTTACCGAATTGACCTCCTGGGTCGGGGTGCGGATCGATCTCCCGCTATGGATCAGTATCTGGAATGCCCTGGTCACCTGGCTGGGCGGCATTTTATTTGCCAGGTTAATTTTCCACGCCGGCCGGAAACAGTTTTCCATTTTTCAAGCCATTTTTTATTTCTTGATCTACGTGGCAATCCTTCTGCCAGCCAGCATTGGGCTGATGGAGGTTCCCACAGCCATGCTGCTGGCGCTGGGTGGGTTCTGGCTGCTGGTGAATCATAATCCCGTGACGCTTTTACTCTTTGCAATCGGGCCATTTTTCCGGCTGGAATTGGCGATCGTCCTGGGATTGGTCATGATCTACGTATTCATCGCCCGCCCGTTTTCGCTGAAAAAAGGCATTATTTACGGATTGGCCGGCTTACTCCCCCTGGCGATATACGACCTGTATTATTTTGGAACGCTGATCCCCAACACGGTGTACGCAAAATCGAAGGTGTATGAATTGTCGTCCCTGGAGACGATCAGGGATATCAGTTGTACGATCCTGTCGTGTGATCAATTTCCAGCATGGAATTTTTTTAATAGCGGCTGGTTGATTTCTGTTCTGGTCATCCTGAGTGTACTCGTAACTGTTTTGACGCTCTCTTTAGTATTCATCATGCAGGTAAAATCTGGGCTCCAAAGCAGAAAGACTCGCCGGTTTGACCCATCGATCCGGATGGAACACATCTTCCTATTCTGGGGCGCCGGCCTGATCGGTCTTTACAGCTTCGGGGAGACCCTGGTTTTTCCATGGTATGTCCCTCTCTATCTGATTCCGATCGTACTTAGTATTATTCTGTCCTTTGATTTGCGTGGTCAATGGCTTTATCGGCGTACTCTAAAATTCCTCTTCTCATTGGTTATCCTCGGATTAGCCAATAGCGTGATGCTTATCTCCCTGGGGGCATTTGTCGATCTTACTTATCTGCCTGGATTTGAGCTTGGCGCACGCGTCCGCCAATATATTCATGTGGGCGGGAGTTTGTATCGCCTTTTCCCGGAGGCTACTTTAATGACCTCGGAAATTGGCGGGTTGGGGTATGGGTTCGAAGGATATATACTGGATGGCGCAGGGCTGGCGACGCCGTCCGCCCTGGCTTACCACCCTTTACCCGTACCGGAAAAACGTTCGACCGCGCTTACCGGCGCAATCCCAACGGAATTCATCCGAGAGAATTCACCCGATATCATTGTCAGTTACGATGTGTTTATTGAGGATTTTCTGCGGAATGATTCACTGGAAACATACGAACGAGTCAACTGCCCGGTCTTCTTATCCGATGATCGGCAGCGAGAGAATGAGCCAAAATTATGGAATAGCGCTTATCTGAATGTTTTGATTAAGCAGGAATCTGGTTCAGGCCCAATTCTTCCGGCACAGTCGTTAATCAACAATCTCTATAACATGGTGTGTGAATGAAAAAAGTCTGGCAGCATCCAACTTTTTTAGGGATTATTTGCATTCTTTGGTTGATTATTGTGCTCAGCGGCTATTATTACGCACACAAACCCCTGGATCTCACCCAGGCGGTAGCGATTTCCCGCACCCTGTTGACGCTGCTAACCGCCACCTGGTTGGCGGCTTTGAGCGGCGGGTTGGGGAGACGGCTTTTCCAGACCAAGAAATTAAATCCATTAGAGTTGACTGCAGTCCAGGCTTACCTGGGTTTTGGCCTGTTCGGCCTGGCCTGGTTGTTGCTGGGCGCCCTACAACTCTACAGCCGCCTGGCGGGCTGGCTGGTCTTCCTGGCCGCCAGTGTATTCTTGTGGCGCACCGCCTGGGCCTGGCTGAAAAGCCTGTGGCAACAGCTAAATTTGTGGGGCGACCTTTCCAGGTGGGGCAAAATCGCTCTGGCTTACGTTGCCAGCTTGTTGTTTATCCAAGTGTTGCGGGCGCTTGCGCCTCCAATTGGCTGGGATACGCTGACCTATCACCTGGATCTTCCCCGGAGATACCTGGCCGCGGGGGGGCTGGTTTTTCTGCCCGACCAGCCCTTCTGGGGGCAGCCGCAAATCGTGGAGATGAACCATACCTGGGCGCTCAGCCTGCTGGGCGCGGGTTTGGTGACCACCCTGGGCTGGTTTATGGGAGTCTTGTTTTTATTGGGGTTGTTCGGGGCAGTCAAATCCTTCGCGGATAACCAAACCGCCATAATTGCCGTCGCCGCGGTACTCAGCGGTTACACGGTATTGAATCTGATTTCCGGCGGATATGTAGATCTGCTCAGCGCCGGTTATGGGCTGGTGATTTTGTTGGTAATCCGCCTCCTCGTAGATGAGCAAGAACCGGATCAGCGGACGATTTGGGTACTCGGCGCGCTGGTGGGCTTTGCTGCCGGAGTGAAATACACCAACCTGTCGCTGTTCCTGGCGGCTCCCCTGGCGGTTTTCCTTTTCCTCAAAACTTCCTGGAAGCGCAAATTGCGCCTCAGCGCAGCCATTGGGCTGGTCGCCCTGCTGGTATTCGCCCCCTGGCTGATCAAAAATTATCTCGCGACAGGAAATCCCCTTTATCCCTACCTCATCCCTACCCGGTGGGTGAGCGCCGAGCTGCTGGCTTTTGAAACCCGGCTGTTGTACGGGCCGGTTTCATGGGTGGATGTTTTCACCTTACCACTGGCGATCACCTGGAA
>JAGUYX010000015.1 GCA_020061145.1 Anaerolineales bacterium
TGCCGCCCTTTCCGGATCACCTGGCGCACACCGCGGTCGTGCCCGAATGTCCCTTATGCGGGGCGGCGCTGCGCCCGGATGTGCTGCTGGAAGGCGAGTCGATGGCTTCCCACCTGATCTGGCGCGCCCAGCGCGAGCTGAACCGCGCCCACCTGATCCTGGCTATTGGTCTATCGCCGGAGAATCTGGCGGAGGTCGCCGAGTGGCAGGTGAAACTCCATCCCCAGGCGAAGACGATCTGGTTGGGGAAAAATCCGCCCCAGCAGCCGCCTTTTCGCTTCCAGCAAGTCTTTTTGGGGCCGCCGGAGACTTACCTGCCCGGTTTGTTGGGTCTGGAAAATGAATAAGTCCCGGTAGTCCATTTCGGATCGGGAAAGTCGCTTTACACTATTGCAAGCCTGGCCCGGCTTGCGGCTTTGTAAATGTTTTTTTGCCGGCTTTTCTCTATAATTTTATTAACGTTGTGCATGGCGGTTTCCAGCGATTTTCGCCGGTGCAGCGTAAACCCAGCTCAGGACGTGGAGCATGCAAGAGCATCTCTCTGCAGAGGCATTAAGGTTGAGCCGGCAAAAGGTCAACCAGGACGTACAAAATTGTTTTAAGCGCTACCGTTCCCTGCGCGAAGCATGCCTGAGTCGTTTATTGGCGCTGCCGGTCAGCCAGGCGATCTACGTGCTGGATCGCCTGTGCCCTAACCCGGATGCCGCCCTGGCGCGCCAGTTACACGACGTGAACCTGGCAGATTACGCGGCGTTACGCTCCCCGCTGGTTTTTTCCAGTTATAACGGCATGGACGAGGTGCTTAGTGCGCTGGAAGCTTTATTCGTGTTGATCCCGGATAAAGACCGGATGACGTTCTGGCTATCCCTGGCGATTGCCTGGATAATGACCGTCCCCCGGCGGACTAACTCGCTGGACGGCTCCAGTGTGGAGACGACCCCCCTGGTTTCCAGTGAGGATGTGTTTCGCGGGTTTTTGCGCTCGGAATTGATGAATCGCCTGTCCGGGCTTTCCCAGGCAATCGGCGGTCAGTCTGCTGAATAAAAAAAGCGATTAACCATCGATTGCTGAATGTAATTCGCCGATATGTCGTCTGCCTGATTTAGAAATACTTTCAGCAAAATACATAGGCAATCCCCCCTTTATCCGTCAACTTACGCCTTCTCCATCCAACCGGCGAACACGCGGGCAATGCGTTGGGCGGCATGTCCGTCCCAGAATTCCGGCGGTTCGTGCGGTTTGCGCGGTTCCATCAGGCGCCGCTGGATGGCTTCCACCAGCGTAGATGTGCGCGCAGCGACCAGTTGATTGGTGCCCTGCTGGAGGGTGACCGGGCGTTCGGTGTTCGGCCGGGCGGTCAGGCAGGGCACGCCGAGGTAGGTGGTTTCCTCCTGCACCCCGCCGGAATCGGTCAGCACCAGACGGGCGTGCGCTTCCATGGCCAGGAAATCCAGGTAACCCAGCGGCTCGAGCAGGTGCAGGACACCGGAGCCGGAAGGTAAACCCAGGCGATCCAATGCCTGGCGGGTGCGCGGGTGCACCGGAAAGTAGACCGGCAGCCAGTGACTGGCTTCTTCGAGGGCGGTGTAAATTTCCGCCAGGGTTTGCGGGTGATCGACGTTGGCCGGGCGGTGCAGGGTCACCAGCAGGTAATCGCCCACCCCCAGGGAAGCCTGCAGGCTGCTCCAGCGTTGTTCGGCACGCGGCAACAACCGCACCAGGGTATCGATCATCACATTGCCCACGCGCTGGATTTTATCCGGGTGGATGCCTTCCCGCAGCAGGTTTTCATCGCCATCCGGAGACGGCGTAAACAGCAGATCGGCAATCTGGTCGGTGAGCAGGCGGTTGATTTCTTCCGGCATGGAGCGGTCGAAGGAGCGTAAACCGGCTTCCACGTGGGCCACGGGGATGCCCAGTTTGCTGCACACCAGGGCGGCTGCCAGGGTGGAGTTGACATCGCCCACCACAACCACCCAATCCGGCCGGAGCTCCATCGCCAGCGGCTCGAAGGCGGTCATCACCTGGGCGGTCTGCCAGGCGTGTGTGCCGGAACCCACACCCAGGTTGTAATCGGGGGCAGGCATTTCCAGCTCCTGGAAGAAAATATCGGAAAGATTGCGGTCGTAATGCTGCCCGGTGTGCACCAAAATTTGCCGGACGTCCCCGGGCAGGGTGCTCAAAGCGCGCATCACCGGGGCGATTTTCATAAAGTTGGGCCGCGCCCCCACCACATGCAAGATTTTCAAGGTTTAAACTCCCGAACGTTTTATGGTCGGGGAAATTATAGCGCAGAAGGCCGGTCAGCGCGAAGCCAGCCCCGGGAGGACGGGGCTGGCTTGCGTGAAGGAGTGGAGGTAGGGATAGGAAAGAAGGAAGGTTCAGGAACTGGCTAACAGCGGGGGTCGCTGGTAGTCAGGTTTCCGTACAGTGGTGGCAGGCTCGACCGGCTCTGCGATCAAAAACAGGCGTCCCCAGGTTGGATCGTTGTTGGCTTCAATGCAGGTTTGCAACACCAGCCGGCCTTCGTTAGCGTACACCTGATAAAACAGGTCGGTGGCAGAAAGGCGCGCCCCGGGTGCATCCAGATCGATGAATTCGGAATATGGCGACGCTGGCTGCAGCGCCTGGAAACGACGTATGGCGGTGATGGTGTATGCGGTGACTTCGCCCACGCCGTTGACCAGGAAAATCCGCTGGTTGAGGTAGAACTGGGAGAACGTAGCGCCTGCGGCTGTGTTGTGTGCCAGCAGGCCGGTCGAGCCAAACCCGGCGGCCAGGCCGAAACGGGTGAGAACACCCTCCGCCGAGGAGACATAAGCAGGATTGCCCGCCGGCTGCTCCACGATCGGAAAGGCCAGGCCCCCGGCTGCGTACAGGCCTGCCGGCA
>JAGUYX010000267.1 GCA_020061145.1 Anaerolineales bacterium
GGCAATCTGCTTGCGATTACTGGCCTGGGATATGGTTCCTCATGTAATCTCAATCCTGGATTGACCATCGTAAATTCTGAAGATGGCACTTCCAGGAAGATCGTCGCTCAAAACATCCGGAGTGGAAGCAATAACGGCGAGGAACAAATCGCCGGAGCCCGAAACCCGAGTTTTTCACCCGATGGCGAATGGATTGCCTTCAGCCTGGATGAAAACACTCCCGATGCGGCTAATTTTCCAGGGCGTTTATATGTAGTCCACCCCGACGGGCAAGGTCTGGCGCCAATCACCACCAATGTACGTGGACTGGCCGATCATCCAGTATGGGCTCCGGATGGAATGCTGTATTACTCCATCCGCGGGGCCAGTACAGACACCAACGGGATTTACCGCTATGATATATCAACCGGTGAAGCCAGCTTATTAATTCCGGGTGAAAATTTGAGTCCAATCAGCATTTCGCCAGATGGTCAATTTCTGGCATATTTCCGGGGAGACAGCATCTTTATTTATGTGTTCCTCACCGAGCAGGACATGCCAGAGTCGATAAAACCCCTGGATGAAATCCCCGCGGTTTTTGTGGGCTGGCTGGCCCCTCCACAGGATTGACAGCATAGAGAGAAGACCCCGGCTAAATAATTCCGGGGTTTTCATTATAGGTTTCCAGTTGACCCTCGGTGAGTTATCTACTAAAATTCTTGTATGGTTCAGGCTACTTAAGGTAATTAATGTTGTCAGGAGAAGAAATTATGGCATATCTACCGTTTGAATCCAGGCGGGCACCGGTTTACCAGGATGTCCCGGATGAGAAATGGAATAACTGGCGCTGGCAGCTCAGCAACCGCCTGAACTCAGTTGAAGATTTCGAAAAAGTCTTTAAATTGACCGATAGCGAAAAAGAGGCACTCTCCACTCCGGGACTGTTCCGGGTGGAGATCACGCCTTATTTTGTGTCGTTGATCGATCCCGAAGATCCCCGCGACCCGATCCGCAAACAGGTTATCCCGACTTCGGCTGAAATGGTGCCTTTTACCGCCATGATGGAGGATTCGCTGGCGGAAGACCGCCATTCTCCGGTGCCTGGACTGGTGCACCGCTACCCGGACCGGGTGCTGATGCTGGTTACCACCCAATGCGCCTCGTATTGCCGTTATTGCACGCGCTCACGCATTGTCGGTGATCCAAGCGCGACTTTCTCACGCGCAGAATTTGAGCTACAGCTGGAATACCTCAAGCGTACCCCCCAGGTGCGAGATGTCTTGCTCTCGGGCGGAGACCCGCTGGTGCTGGCGCCGCGCATACTGGAAGAAATTCTCAGCCGCCTGCGCGAAATCCCGCATATCGAAATCATTCGCATCGGCACGCGCGTACCGGTGTTCCTGCCCATGCGCATCACATCCGAATTGACGGAGGTGCTGGAAAAATACCATCCGCTCTGGATGAATATCCATGTCAATCATCCCAACGAAATCAGCGCCGAACTGGCTGAAGCCTGTGACCGCCTGACGAAAGCAGGGATTCCCTTAGGGAACCAGTCTGTTTTACTTGCCGGGGTGAATGACAATGTACATGTAATGCGCAAACTGGTACAGGATCTGGTGCGCATACGCGTACGCCCCTATTACCTGTACCAATGCGACCTGGTGGAAGGCGCAGGACATTTCCGCACACCGGTCGGCAAAGGCATCGAAATCATGGAAGGGTTGCGCGGCCATACTTCCGGCTACGCTGTACCGTTGTATATGATCGACGCGCCCGGCGGCGGTGGAAAAATTCCGGTCGGGCCGAATTACCTGTTATCGATGTCCGATCACAAGGTCATCCTGCGCAACTTCGAGGGATACATCACAACTTACGAGGAACCGACGGATTATCGCCCTGAAGACGCTGCGCCAACCAAATGGCGCCGGTTAGAACCCGGGCAAGAAGGCCTGACCGGAATGCTGGAAGGGCGTCAGATGTTCATCAAGCCGGAAGGTTTCGATGAGATCCACGAACGCGGCGGCATCCAGCACCGCTTGAAAGACGCCAGTAAATGGGTGCCGCTGGGGATCGGCGCAGGCGATGAGGCGGACGAGGCTGAGGACTGAACAGCTATATATCCAAAAAAACAAGCAGGTCTGGGCTGGCTCAGATCTGCTTTTTCTTTCTCAAGTTAGGGGGGATAGGGGTAAAAAGTCAATTAATTAGATTTATTTGATGTATATGATAAGAATTAGCTAAGAAACAAAAATGAACCCTTGACATTCACTCAATGCCGTCTATAATCCAATAACATTGACCTGATTTGTGATTTTACAGGAGCCAGAAGTATGTTAGCCTGCACATGTCTCAGGCGGGGTAGGTGACCACCACCTCGTCTGGATAACGAACATCTGGCAGAAAGAGCCAGCAGAACGACGAGGGTGGTTGCGACCCCGCATTTGCGACATTTGGCGCAATCGGGTGTGCTGCACACCGTACGCATTCTGCTGGCTTTTTTGTGTTAATTTGGAGTTTGATCATGGCTGATATATCAACATTATCCGGGGTAAAGATTTACAAAGCCAGGGAAGCAGGCAACCTGGAGGATGTCGTTGGTAATACCCCTCTATTGCAATTGCGCCGCCTGACAGCCCATCTAAATCCAGGCGTGCGGGTATTTGCCAAGGCTGAATGGTTCAACCCGGGTGGTTCGATCAAAGACCGTCCGGCGCTAAATATCATCAGAAAGGCGCTCAAACAGGGGAAACTGGGAGATGGGCGCATCCTGCTCGATTCCACTTCAGGAAATATGGGCATCGCCTATGCCACGTTCGGCGCTACGCTGGGAATCCCGGTGACCCTGGCTATTCCGGCAAACGCCAGCTCGGAACGGATCAGCATATTAAAAGCCCTGGGGGCAAAGCTGGTACTCACCGACCCACTGGAAGGTTCCGATGGGGCTCTACGCAAGGCAAGTGAGCTATATGAAAAGCACCCCGAAAAGTATTTTTACGCCAACCAGTACGATAACCCCGCAAACTGGGAAGCCCACTACCTGTCTACCGGGCCGGAGATTGTGGAACAAACTCAGGGAGAAATCACCCACTTCGTCGCCGGTTTGGGCACCTCGGGCACATTGACCGGCACCGGGCGTTATCTGCGCGAAATGCTGGGAAAGGTTGAGCTGATCGCGACGCAACCCGATTCTCCCTTCCATGGGCTGGAAGGCCTGAAGCATATGCCCACCGCGATCAAACCGGCGATTTTTGACCCCCAGCTCCCGGACCGCACCCAGGAAGTGACCACTGAAGATGCACACCGGATGGTATTGCAACTGGCACGCCAGGAAGGGCTGTTTGTGGGAATTTCATCCGGTGCGGCTGCCTGGGTAGCGCTAAAGGTCGCCAGCGAACTGGATCAAGGTGTGGTGGTGACAGTATTCCCTGACGCAGGCTACAAATACCTGAGTGACCGGCAACTCTGGGAAGGGAATTAAGCAGATGTCAGGGCAAATTGCCATCCCTCAGGAAGTGCTGGATCAAATTCACCGGCATGGTGAAGTGACTTACCCGGAGGAGGGGGCCGGTTTCTTGCTGGGGCACGAACTCAATGGGCAGCGAACGGTGACAGATTTACTGATGATCAACAATGCTCGTGAAGAAACTGCCCGCCACAACCGTTACCTGCTGACTCCGCTGGATGTGATGGCCAGCGAAGATGAGGCGGCTGCACGCGGCCTGGATGTGGTGGGTATTTTCCATTCTCATCCCGATCACCCCAGCCGACCTTCCGATTATGACCGGGAGTGGGCCCTGCCCTGGTATTCGTACGTGATCACCAGTGTGGAATCCGGCAAGGCCACCGGCAGCCGTTCCTGGCGCCTGACCGAAAACCGGGAAGGGTTCTACGAAGAACAAATAGAAATTTTACCGGCTAAAGTCCGGAATTAACCGATGGGGTTTCGTAAAGTAATGGAAAACGAAGTTGTCTTGAAAACCGTAGATCATGCTGCGCTGAAAACCAATCAGGCACTGATCATCCTGCTGGTCATCCTGGCTTATATCCTCAATAATCTCTGGTTGGTGGCAGTTGTGGGGCTGATGATGCTGGGCGGTACCCTGCTCGGTAAGCCTGCGTTTGGTTTTGTCTACCAGCGATTTTTAAAACCACTCGGATGGGTGAAGCCGGAAGTACTGCAGGATCACCCTGAACCTCATCGATTTGCCCAGGCATTGGGCGGGGTGTTTCTCAGCGCAGGCACACTTTTCTTGCTGATCTCCCAAGCGGTGATCGGTTGGGCTCTCGCCTGGCTGGTGGTGGCACTGGCAGCCTTCAACCTGTTTCTTGGATTTTGCGCCGGCTGTGCAATGTACTATTGGTTCAACCGCCTGGGTTTACCCGGCTTCGGTAAAACTCCGCCAGAAGGGACATTTCCCGGAACACGGCCAAAGGCAAGGATCTGAGCCATGGAATTCGTCATTCTTTATCGCCTGGTATGGGCTTCACTGATTGTCCTGGCAGGGGTTGCGGTGTACGCCCTGCTCAATCACTGGCTGTTGCAACGCGGGCGGGCGCAGGTTTTCCGGCTGAAAAACTTGCAATCGGGATCACCGGCGATCCTGTATTTCACCACGCCAGACTGCGCGCCATGCAAAACCATCCAACGACCGGCACTCCAATCCGTACGCGAGCAACTGGGAGAAAATTTGCAGATCATCGAGGTGGACGCTTATGAAGAACCTGAAATGGCGGCTGCCTGGAAAGTACTCAGCGTTCCAACCACCTTTATCCTGGATGCGCAGGGGCACCCGCGTCACGTGAATCATGGGGTGACACCGGCACCAAAGCTGATTCAGCAACTGGAGGCGATTGGCAGAGAATAACCCGGGTAATCAAAACGACTGGTTCGCCAGTTCCCGGGTGGTTGACCGGAGATAGGGTTATTTGAAACCAGATCAATCCGGCCAATCGCATACTGGTAGAAAAATCAAAATCTGGAGGAAATAAGCTGGATGATAACCTTACGCATTCCCACGCCGCTCCGTCCCTATGCCGGCGGAGCGAATGAAATTCAGGTGAATGGGGAGACGGTCGGTGCAGCGCTTGAAGAACTGACCAACACCTACCCCACTCTGCGCAAACATCTGTACAATGAATATGGCGAATTACGTACATTTGTAAACCTGTACCTGAATGATGAAGATATCCGCCAGCTTCAGGGTACAGCAACCCGGATTAAACCGGGCGATCGGCTGATGATTATCCCGAGTATTGCCGGAGGTAAAGGCCAGGTAGCGCAATGGAAATGATCAAAGTATTACCCGACCTCAGCCATGAGGAAATCTTACGGTATTCCCGCCACCTGCTGATCCCGGAGGTGGGCCTGGAAGGGCAAAAGAAGCTCAAAGCTGCCCGTGTTCTGGTCATTGGCACCGGCGGTTTGGGCTCACCGGTGAGTATGTATCTGGCGGCCGCAGGCGTGGGACACATTGGCCTGGTAGATTACGACGTGGTGGATTCTTCGAATTTGCAACGCCAGGTGGTGCATGGCACCTCACGCATCGGGCAGCTCAAGGTCGAATCTGCGCGCAACCGCTTGCTGGACATCAATCCCGATATCGAGGTGCAGGTATATAACGAACCTTTCACCTCCGAAAATGCAATGCGTATCGCCGCGGATTATGACCTGCTGATCGACGGGACGGATAATTTCCCCACCCGATATCTGGTTAATGACGTTTGTGTGCTGCTGGGCAAACCCAACGTATACGGCTCGATTTTTCGCTTCGATGGCCAGGTGAGCATTTTTTACGCCAAAGAGGGGCCCTGCTACCGGTGTATTTTCCCCGAGCCGCCACCGCCGGGTCTGGTGCCTTCCTGCGCCGAGGGTGGTGTGCTGGGTGTCCTGCCAGGGACAATTGGCACCATACAGGCTACTGAAGCGCTTAAATTGCTCCTGGGCATCGGATCAAACCTGCTGGGTCGTTTACTGCTTTATGATGCGCTCAACATGGAAGTGGAATATGTGCGCTTGCGCAAAAATCCGGATTGCAAGATTTGCGGCCCCAATCCAGAAGTCACCGAGCTGATCGATTACGAGGCTTTCTGCGGCGTCCCCGGGTACTCCCACGAAGATGGTTCGGCTGGCGCAGGCTGGGATATCACCGCTCCCGAGCTGGCTAAGCTGCGGGAGGAAAGTCGTCCAGTCACGCTACTGGATGTGCGCGAACCTCACGAGCTGGAAATTTCCCGGATTGCGGAGGCGCGTTTAATCCCCTTGGGCCAGTTAGCCTCTCGTTTATCTGAACTGGATAGCGCAGAAGAAATGGTGGTCTTCTGTAAAAGCGGCACACGTTCGGCGCGGGCACTGGAATTACTGGTCAGCGCCGGGTTCCGTAAAGTAAAGAATCTGAAGGGCGGGATCAACGCCTGGGCGAGGGAAGTCGATCCGCAGCTGCCGATCTATTAAAAAGCGGATTTATCGGTTTTGAGCCGGGAAAAAGCCATTCTCAGGCCAACTACAAGGAGCGCCCCGAGAAAAACGCCTGCCACGGGGTACAGAGGAAATACCGGCCGCGCCTGAACTCCGCTGACGGTCACCCCGGTAGGCATCTGGCTGGAGGCATATTCATACGCCCCGGGTTCGCAGCCCGATCCACCCCGGTTATCGCCATTGGCGCGCACTGCGCCGCGTGCATCTGCAAGGATGCCTGCCTGGCAGTCATTGATACCATTGGGGATGCGGTTGATCAGCGGGCTGTTTTCCAGGATGGCATGGGTCAGCAGCGATCCGCCATTATCCTTCAAACTATCCAGGCGGGGGTTGCTGTTCACCAGGTCGGTGCTGTTCGTGGTTTGGGGAAAGCCACAGGTGTTGGCATCTTCGAGATTATAGCCGTCGCTGTCGGGATCATCGACTATCTGGCAGTTTTGGGGCGTATTACGGGCGATAATCGTGTTTTTGAGGTTTATCAAGCCAAAGGCAGACGAAATTCCACCACCAAACACCTGTCCGCCATTGACTTCGCCCACATTATCGACGATGGTGACAAAGTTTAATATCAGGTCGCCTTCGGTATGATCGATCCCGGCGCCAAAACACCAGTTTCCGTTGTCCACAGCCCGGTTTTCGCTGATGGTCACGTTATACAAATCCGCATTTCCCGTAGTCGAAATACCGGCGCCAAAACAACCGCTTTCCCCTGAATCCTCGACGATATTACCGTTGAGAGTGGCATTGGAGACACTCAACACTCCCCGGTCATTATGAATACCGCCTCCTTCCGCCCCTCCGCCATCATCCACCACGCGGTTGCCCGTCAGGTGGATGTCTTCGAGTACGAGAACACCCTGGTTCAGTATGCCGCCCCCGCCGGGTTCATCCAGTCTCTGAGAGACAAAACCATCTTGAATTCGCAAACCACGAATCGTGACCGTGGTATTTCCACGAATATGGAAAACGCGTGATTGCTGGTTTCCACTGATCGTCAGGCGCTTCGCCCCGTGACCGATAATGGTCAGGTTTTTATCCACCACCAGGGAATTTCCATTCAAGACAAGCGTACTATCGAGTAAATCCGTGGAAAATCGGATGGTGTCACCAGACGCAGCCGCCGCGATTGCCTCACGTAATGAGCAATCCTGATTACAAACCCCATCATTCGTATCCTGGGTCTTGGTTACCAGCAAAGTCGCTGCCTGGACGGGCTGATCAGGTATGGACCAGATCAAAATGAGGCAGAGGAGCAACGACAGACCCATCCGCAACAGGAGAGTAATAAACCGTGATGGTTGCCGAACCATAATACCCTGTCCCTTTCAGAATTCGCGGACGAGGTACCCCGCCCGGTTATTCAAAACCGGATGATGCGCTGGAGACGAGATTGGTCATTATGATGCCAGACGGCCAATCATCTGATCAAATATGAAAGACAAAGTTGATCTTTAGATGTCAATAATTCACTCGTTTAAGGTATTATAACTTCTCAGTATCCAAAAGTTTGATTAAACCTGTCAGGTTTACATGATTCACCATGACAGGAAAACCTGGAAAACCTGCCTGGATCTAAAAGGGATAAAGCCAGCCAGGTAAACGATTACTGGTCGAAATTCAACCAGGAGCGACACTAATATTGACAATATTGGTTAAAATCAGCCTATGAACTATCATAACTTTACCCTGATGGCAGTCCTGGCGCACCCGGACGATGAAACTTTCGGTATTGGCGGCACCCTGGCCTATTATGCCCGGCTGGGCGTCAAAGTCTATTTGCTCACCGCCACGCGTGGCGAAGCCGGGGAAATGGACCCGGAATATCTGGAAGGTTTCAATTCAATTGCTGAACGGCGGATGCATGAACTGGATTGCGCCGCCAACCACCTGGGAATCCAGCGGGTGATTTACCTTGGATACCGCGATTCAGGAATGACCGGCGCCGAAGCCAACCAGCATCCCCAGGCGCTGATACAGGCTCCGCTTGAAGAGGTGGCAGGCAAGGTAGCGCACCACATTCGCGAGCTCCACCCACAGGTGGTGATCACCTTTGACCCGATCGGCGGCTACAAACACCCGGACCACATTGCCATCCACCGGGCTACGGTCAGGGCCTGGGAAATCGCTGGAGACCCGGCGTTCCAGGATGGGTTATCCCCGTTCCGACCGGGCAAGCTGTATTACTATAACAACCCCAAACGGTTAATGAAAATCGTGTTGTTTCTGCTGCGTCTGACCGGTCGGAATCCGCGTCGTTTTGGGAAAAACCAGGATATCGACCTGCAAGAAATCGTAGAAGAAGGGAATTTTCCCGTCCACACCCGGATCCATTTCGGAAAGGTTCAGGAGGTGTATATGCAGGCTGTCGCCTGCCACGCCAGCCAGGGTGGTTTGAGCTTCAATCGCGGTCCTCTCGGTGTACTAAGGCGATTGTTCGGGCAAAATGATTATTATATGCGCGCTTTTCCCCCGGTAGAAAATGGTAAGCTGGAAACGGATTTGTTTGCAGGCCTGGAATAAATCAGCCGGTTTGCCGATCGTATTTCTGCAATAATTCCCAGGCAAACGCATGTGTAACCTGGAAGGCCTGGAGCGATAGCCGGTCGGGTGTATCGGTTATCCTGTGCCAATGGGGAAAAGCTCGCGATTTCTTGTCCTGCACCATCAGGCAGGCCCCGCGGTAACCATGCTCCCAGAGGATGCCCATTTCCGTGTAAGCGGCGAATCTTCCCCAATTCTCCCCCTGGATTTCAGGCGACTCCACCGTATTTATGAGCTCCTCGGTTTGAGGGTCAATTTTTCGCCGCCGCAGAATGCCTTCCTGCTGGAGGTAAATCAATTGATCTCCCATGCCGACCAGCTCAAAGTTGATAAACAACGCATCTTTCAGTTCAGTGCCATACTCATCCAAAAATCGCAACAGGCCATCGCCGCCGGTCTCTTCACAACCGGTAAAAACACAATAAACCAGTGTGTTATCCAGCGGTTCTTGCTGCAATCGTTCTGCCAGCGCCAAAACCGATCCAACAGCGGAAGCATTGTCGTTTGCCCCAGGAGAATAAACACCCAAATCGGCAGTTACCCCGGAAAACCAGGCTATAAACTGCAAAAAGCCAATGGCGATGCCTAACCAGGCAAATACCTGTAAGCCAGTCAAAATCGATAATCCATAAAAAATTGGGGCAAGCAAAGTGCCATAGATTACCAACGGAGATAAAACCGCATACAAACTCACCAGAAAATCATTGGCAAACCAGATCACTGCCCGGTGCGAATCCAGGTGGGCCAGTAAAACTACTTTTTGACCTGGCTCAGCATTAGCCGGCAGGGTAAAAACCACATTCTGGCTGGGACCGCGAGGCAGATACTCTGCCAGTGGGTGGGAACGGAAGGTGAATTTACGCCACAGCAGATAAAAACTGAAACCGAAAAAAAGCAGAGCAACACCCCAGGCAGCCCACGCCCCGAGCGCAGGCTGAAAGAGACCATAAGCCAGGTGTCCCATCAGCGCCAGGCCAAAAGCGAGGGAGACGAAAAACCAGAGCGAGCGAGAGCCAGTGAAGGGTTGGAGCTGTACATGACCGATAGGCACTTCCGTAAGTTGATGGCAGACATAATCAGCTGCCCGCGCCTCGGCGCGCGTGGCTGAGCCGCGACCGGCTGAGGCGGAAGTAATCAAACGGGCATGGGTCAGGGCGCGGGAGGGCCAGTGAACCTGTTTCAATCCTTACTCTCCAATCATAAAAATCTGACCGGCGCCTTGACCATGCACCTCGGGGAAATACATCTGGTAAGCCTGTGGCGGTAACACGCGGTACTCGCCCGGTGAGTTTAAGACCAGTGTGTAGGTGAGCTGATAAGTGCCGGCTGGCAAATTTTCAACCGTCCAGGCAATGCGTTCATCGTAAACCAAAGGATCGTTAAACCACCACCAGCCCCAACCGTCTGCAAATGGGTCGTTGGGGTCGTAAAGCTGCCTGGCGGAAGGATCCAGGCTCAGCATTTGCTGGCTGGTTTGAAGGCGGGTATTCAAAACTTCGCTGCCACCCGGCAGAAAATCCTCCACTACAAGGTAATAAACATCATGCGGCAGGGTGAGGGTCAGGCGTGCCTGGATCATTTCACCGGCCTGTCCGCGATTGATAGGTTCACAATTATCATCAGGACAGTCTTCCGGCAAGGGGGTATAGCTCCGATCAATATAAATACCCCGCGAATCTCCTTCGACCTGCTCGACCGGCAAAGATACATCCAGGTAAAGGCGATAATACAGACGCCCACCGCCGGAGTCGCGATAGAAAACCACTGCATTTGGCTGGTCAGGATAGAGATCGTCCAGCGGTACAGAGGCCTGCACCGGGGCAAGCAGGCTGGCAGGTGAAGCATTGCCTTCTGCCACACGCACACCGTTTACGCTGGCATTGAATTGATAGCTGCCGGTCATTTCGCCGGTGCCGGCCATATAGCGACTTAGCGCCAGTAAAGTCCAGGCAGTCTCATAGCTCGAATTCCAGCCGCCATCGGCCTGGCGATGAGCCACCAGATAGCGCACAGCATCGGGCAACAGGCTGGATGCCGGATCACGGTGCGCCAGGGCATAGACCACCATGGCAGTCGTGGTCACCGGAGATGAAAAACTCAGATAGGAAGATGACGTTTCTTCCCAAAATGTGCTGGTTGCCGAGCGGATCGCCCGGCTTTGCAAATCAGATAACAGGGTGCGCATTTGCTCGCTTCCCGGCTCATAGCTCAGTGCCAGCAAGGCTGCACTCCAGGGGTTCAGGCGACTGCGCAGCTCAAAAACAGATTGGCGTTTAGCTTCCAAGTCGCCGGTGAGATCCGCTCCACTTTGCGCCAGGGCAAAAAAACTGAACGCGTATCGATCAATCACCCAGGTTGCAGTAGACGCTGTGGGAGAAATCATTTCACCCTGCAGGTAGGCCGCGGCGCGGATCATCGTATCGTTGGGAACGTTCATCCCCGCCTGGCGCATTTGCGACAATCCGAACAGGGCATAGGCCGTAACGGTCTGATCTGATTCTCCCTGGTCGGGCCACCAACCCCAACCGCCGTTTTCCTTCTGTGTGGAGATCAGGAGATTCAAGGCGTCGTTCAGATGACGGTCAAGCGCTTCTTGTTGCTCCGCAGGGAATAAACCAAAGGATTGCAATGCCTGCGCCAGCTCCAGGTTGCTCAGGGCGCGTGAGACAACCCATTCAGTAGAAGCATAGGGGTCATTTTCCAGCACCTCAAGCGAATTCCACAGAACCGCTCCCAGTGAAAGGGAAATCTCCAGGCTCAACTCCCCGCTTTGGGGATCGATGTCTGGCAGCAAGCTGATTACCTCCAGGCGTTCCCCACCGCTGTCCAGCATTCCGGAGGTAGCCTGGGTGTGTGGCGCCCGGTATCGATACACCGGTATTACGCCCC
>JAGUYX010000262.1 GCA_020061145.1 Anaerolineales bacterium
CCCGGGGTGGGAAATTGAAGCCCACCTACATATCCCTGGGCGCTATCCTGGGCGAGGCCGGTTTGTAGCGATTCGTCAGATCCTTTCGCGCCCATGGCAAATGACAGGGAAGGCCCCAGGTCAACCATCACATTCTGGTTGTTCATCCCCATGACCACAAATTGAACAGTACCGCTGGGTAATGGTGGAAATGGATCGGTAACGAAGGATAGCGCTACCCAACCCTGACCGGGTACCTGGATATTTACTTCCTTTTTGGCGGTTTCCCGCACCAGGCGAAGCGAACTCCAGATTAGTAGGCCCAGAATCAATAACCCAAAACCCAGATAGATAAAAATCAGGGGAGATTTTTTTCTGCCCACTTTTTCACGGGTGGTTTGCATACCTTGACTCGTAAACTTTCTATCTGTCCCTGGCCTGGCAAAGATGGCTGGCTGAACATAAATCAGTCCATTTTCTCTGCCAGATCGGGGGGTAGCCAACCCAGAGAAACAGCCCGCATCACCGCTTCGGTGCGGCTGGCGGCGCCTAGTTTGTTGAATATGCGTGCAAGGTGACCCTGAACTGTCCGGTCGCTGATACCCAACTGCGCAGCGATGGCTTTGTTGGTGTAGCCACGCCCGGTCAGGGTAAGCACCTCGGTTTCACGGTCGGTCAACTCCTCCACAATCGGTTGATCGTTGGTATGGGCGATCTGGGACATCAGTTTTTGCATAATGGCCGGATCCAACGCCGATTTGCCTTCGTGAACATCGCGCACTGCCTGGATAATCTCCGCTGGAGCGGCGGTTTTGAGAACATACCCATTGGCTCCGGCCTGCAAGACGGCCATGACATAAGGATCGTCGTCATACGCAGTTAATACCAGGACGCCGACTTCCAGGTGCTGGCTGCGTACCCAGCGAGTGACCTCAATTCCGCTGGCTTTAGGCATTTGAATGTCCAGGACGGCTACATCGGGCAGCCATTCGGCAATTTTTGCCTGAGCTTCCAGACCATTTTGGGCTTCAGCCACTACCTGAATATCGCCGGAGTGTTCCAGGAACTGGCGAATACCGGCGCGCACGACTGCATGGTCATCAGCGAGGATTACACGGATTTTTTCCATTAAACCTTCTTCCAATCACGACCGGGTAAGCCGCCCAATAGAACGGTAATCATGAGCATTATCGACGGTTTACTTGAGCGATCGACTACCTGGTTTATAAACAACAAGGATTACTTTCAACCAACGATCACATGGATTATTATATGATGGTATGCTGATTATGCAGCAGGTATAAAGGCACCGCCAGCACGACCGCTCATGTACCTCAAAATTCGACCCAATTCAGATAGGAGTGAATCCGATTCACTTTGTCTGAATTATATGCGGACATCTGCCCAATTGACCGCGCCAAATGGCCTGTTTCCGACTAGGCAATATTGCGCGTGTTGCCGCCGTTAGGAAATGTTAAAATATGAAGATGTCCACACAGCGGAAGGAGAGAAATGAAATGAAGAAGATGGGTTTTTTGTTTGCCAGCCTGGTAGCGCTGGCGCTGTTATTGGCAGCCTGCGGAGGTGCGGCCCCAACCCCGGAACCGGTCAGTTTCACCATCGATATGACCGAATATGCTTTTTCCCCGGATACCATCGAAGCTAAGGTAGGTCAGCGGGTGACCCTGCACCTGGTTAATCGCGGGCAGCTGGCGCACGAGATCATGTTTGGGCGCGACTTAATGATGATGAACAACCGTCCCAGCGGCTACCAGGTAGATATGTTTGAAGTAGCCGGGGTTGAGCCCGAAGTGACCATGATGGCAGACATGGAGAGCGCCGAACAAGAGGAAGAAGAAGCCCATACCGGCTTTATGGTCTTTCTGAACGAGAACGGCAGCGAAGCGACAATGACCTTCACCGTCACCGAAGATATGGTGGGTGAATGGGAAATGGGTTGCTTCGAGTTGGAAGGCGTACATTATGACCAGGGTATGATCGGTAAATTTATCGTCACACCCTGATACCGCTTTAATAAATCCAGACCACCCCGCAGAAGAAATAATTTCTGTTTGCGGGGTGGTCACCAAATCTGCCTGCTGCGTTTAGGGCGCGGGGGCGGCTTTTACCTCGTCCCATAAACGGGTGTACACGGCGTCGAACTCGCCCAGCGCCTGGATAAATACTAACCGCTCCAATACTTCCTGGGGTGGGTTGATCAGGGGATTGCTTTTATATTCTTCGGATAGAAATTCCTGGGCGGCAGCATTGGGCGTGCCATAATATATATATTCGGAAAGCTCCGCCCCGATATCGCCACGCAGCAGGTAGTTGATGAACATTTCGGCAGCGAGCTTTTCTTCCGGTGAGGCAGAGAGCGGAATGCAGACTGCTTCCATGTAGATCACGCCTCCCTCGGTGGGAATTACATAATCTACATTTTCGTTCTCTTCCTGCGCCATCAGAAAATCGCCGTTCCAGCCATGCGCGACCAGATTTTCACCTGAGGCAACCAGATCTTCATAAATGTCGCTGTCGTACCCCGCCAGCCCGGGTTTGATCTGAATCAGCAAGTCACGTGCTTCCTGGAGCTGGGTTTCATCGGTCGTGTTGATATCGTAACCCAGGTAAAACAGCGCTGCGGCGAACCCTTCCCGGGCGTCGTCCAGCATGGTCATGCGCTCCCATTGTGGTGAGTCCGGGTTGGCTTCAAAAATTGCCGCCCAACTGCTCGGGGTTTCGATCAGCTCGGAGTCATATCCCACGCCGGTGGTGCCCCACTGGTAGGGGACACAATGTTCATTCCCCGGGTCGATGTCGTTGTTCCGGAATTGATCGCTGAGATTTTTCAGGTTGGGCAGGTTGGACTGATCCAGCCGGGCCAGCAATCCCTGCTCTTTCAGGATGGTGACGGCGTAGTCCGACGGGATAATCAACGCATAACCGGTAGCCCCACCCTGCAGCTTGGCGATCATTTCTTCATTGCTGGAGAAATAATCCTCGATGATCGTGATGCCGGTTTCATCCGCAAAACTTTCGAGGATATCCGGGTTCATATAGTCCGTCCAGTTGTATAGCACGATTTCACCCGCCGGTTCCAGGCTTTCCCCGTTGTCCGTGGTCTCTCCGTTTGCTGGTGGAGTGTCAGTGCCTCCGGCGCAGGCGCTCAACAGCATGATCAGCAGAGAGACAAGTAGAAGTGCTTTGCTTCGTGTGGTCTTAAGCATAATTCTCCTCCTTGGTAAAGATCGATTTAATAGTTACCGGTAAACCTGCAGGCAAATCCAAAGCGCTGTAAGCCTGGAAAAAGAACCTGAAACTCAACGCTGGTTTGCCGGGGGAATGGGCCATTGGGCGATTAATCTCAAAATCGCTCACAGCCAATCGCCAGGATCGATTGGCACTTTTACAGCGCCATCCTTCCGGCGGATTAGCAGGGAACCTAAAACCAGCAACAACGATCCCACCAGCATGACGGTTGAAATGGCATTGATCTTGGGGGTAACCCCGCGTTTGATCATCCCAAAAATGTAAGTCGGCAGGGTGTTGAATCCGGCGCCGCTGGTGAAAAAGGTGATCACAAAATCATCCAGGGACAGGGTGAAAGCCAACAATGCCCCTCCCAGGATGCCGGGCATCAGCATCGGTAAAGTAACCTTGCGGAAGGTCTGCCAGGAATTTACGTAGAGATCCTGGGCGGCTTCTTCCAGGGTGGTGTCCATTTGAGCAAGCCGGGCGCGCACGATGACGGTGACAAACGAAATGTTGAAGGCCACATGGCCGATGATGACTGAATAAGGGATGGCAAATCGCAAGCCAAACAGGGTGAACCGCCATGGCTCGAACCCCAGCCCGCTCAGGTTGAAAAAAATCAAAAGCATGATCGCCATGGCGATATCCGGAATGATAATGGGCAGGTATAGCAAGGCGTCCACACCCAGCTTTCCCCAAAAGCGGTAACGCTCCATGGCAAGGGCTGCCAGGGTGCCCAGAATGGTTGAAATCAGGGCAGACAGGCTGGCAATGAATAAGCTGTTCCACATTGCCAGGATCAATTGCCCATCCTCCAGCATTGCCTGATACCAGCGCAGGCTCGCTCCGGTCATCTGAGCGGTTGACCTGCCGGCATTAAAGGAAAAAATGATCATCAACAAGATGGGTGCGTATAAAAATATATAGCCCAGCAGGCCGTATGCGGAAAGTGATGCTTTGCTCAGGCGGTCTGCCCAATAAAATAATGGGTTGGGTGGGCGGCGCAGGCTGCGCAACCGGGAAACTTCTCTAGTTTGAGCGGTTACTTCATCGGAGGTGGTCATTCCGCGCCCCCTTTCTGTTTGGCCGCGCGAAAATAGACCAGCGTGGCAGCCAGCATAACCGCCATCATTAACGTGGAGAGAGCCGA
>JAGUYX010000287.1 GCA_020061145.1 Anaerolineales bacterium
AAATTGCGCGACCAGATACGCCAGGCTGTGGCGCAGGCCACGGCTTTATCCTATTTGCGTCCGAATGCGGTGAATACCCTTACCGGCAAAAATACCGGCAATAACCTGGGAGAAAAGCACTTTCCCAGTATCCATTTTGAAGAAGTCGAAGGCGACACCCTGACCATCCAGTTGATGCTCAAAGGGGGAGGTTGCGAAAATGTCGGCGCCCAATACAAATTACCGGATAGCCAGCTGGGTGCCGGGCGAGACCTGGCAGGCGTGCGCAAGGCCGTCCTGGATGCCGTTTACCAGGCGCAGGGTAAAGGTTGTGCGCCCGGCGTTCTGGGCGTGGCAATCGGCGGGGACCGCGGATCGGCTTATGCCGCCTCGAAAGAGGTGTTGTTCACCAGCCTGGAATCTACTGATTCCGAAAACGAGTTAGCCGCATTTGAACAAAAGTTGACCGAAGAGGCCAACCAGCTGGGCATCGGCCCGATGGGGTTTGGCGGGAAGACCACCGTCCTGGGGACAAAAGTAACCGGGTTACATCGCCTGCCGGCAAGTTATTTCGTAACCATCTCCTACATGTGCTGGGCGTACCGCCGCCGCCAGCTCACTGTCACAGATAACCAGGTTTCCTACGCCTGAAGCGGAAGAGGACACAGGAGCACTTATGAAAACTCTCAACATTCCCATCAGCGCAGACGACATTCGTGACCTGAAGGTGGGCGATCCGGTTGGATTAAACGGCGTGATGCTCACCGGGCGGGATTCGGTGCATAAATGGATGATGGATACCTTTATCCAGCAAACCCGCCCGCCGCAGGGAGACGATTTGGAAGTGTATGCCGCCATTAAGCCCCTGCTGGATGGCGGGGTGATTTATCACTGCGGGCCGGTTGTTTCCGGGCTGGATACCGGCGATTATCGCTTTGTAGCTGCGGGTCCGACCACCAGCATCCGGGAAGAACCCTACCAGGGCGCAGTGATGGGGCATTTCAACCTCAGAGGCGTGATCGGCAAAGGCGGCATGGGCGCCAAAACGCTCAAAGCCTGCCAGGAAGTGCCGGGCGTTTATTTCCACGCGATTGGCGGCGCAGCGTCGCTGATCGCCCAATCGGTGAAGAAAGTCCTGGGGGTTTATAAACTGGATTTTGGCGTCCCCGAGGCCATGTGGGTTATCGAGGTCGAACAATTCCCCGTGGTGGTTACCATGGATGCCCACGGCGGCAGCCTGCATCAGGTTGTCGAGGACAACTCCCGGGCAGCTCTGGAGGCTTTATTTGCCCGCTCTTGAACCGGGCATACGCAAACCTTTAAAACCGGACTCGCCCCTGCGCAAACTGTCTGTTTATTCGTCTTCGGCTTCCTGCTCTTCAATCTCCATCAAGGTATTGGCATCTTGATTCAGATTGCGATTACGGATGTAAATACTCAGCAGGTAAATTCCCAGGACACTGAAAATCACGGAATACCCCAGGATCATATATCCGGTTGTCTCTGCGGGACCTTCTTGCGTGAGCACGGCAAATAAAATCGAAAAAATAGTGTTCATGGGATACCACCTGTGTAATTCCGCTAACGATTATTGAGCCAGTTTCAGGCGCAGTTGTTCCACCTGGCGCGCCAGGGTACCCAGCCGTACGCGGTGCCAGTAGAGGTCGACAAAGAGCACCGAAAAAGTAAACAAACTAAAGAACATGGTTTGCAGCATCCGCGGGGTCATGGCAAACCCGCCTTCGCCGCCGCTGCCGCCAATCACCACCGGGTGGATCGTATCCAGCAGGCGAATGGAGATAAAGGTAACCGGCACGCTGATGAAACCCAGAAGGGTATAAACCGCCCCAAACCTGGCCCGGCGTTCCGGTTCTTCAATTCCCTGGCGCAACATCAGGTAAGCGGCGTAAATCAATTCGACGATCACGGCGGTGGTCAGGCGCGGATCCCAGGTCCACCAGGTATTCCATGCCGGGCGCGCCCAGATGGAACCGGAGACAATGGCGATAAAGAAAAATACCAGGCTGATCTCCACCGCGGCCATACCGCGTACGTCCCACTGCATGTTGCCCGTGCGTAGATAGGCAATTCCTGCCACAGCCGCTGCCCCAAAACCTAACATGCCTACCCAGGCGGCGCTGACGTGGAAATAAAATACACGCTGCACCTGACCCATCACGGCCTCCAGCGGCGCGTAGAGAAACACCATGGCGGTGGCGGCAATCATCAGCGCCAGGGTGACCAGATCCAGTACGGTCAGGGCAATTGGTTTGGCTTGCTTCATTTTTTTGCTCCTCCAGTTCGATTCAATCCCGGCAAGGCTATTCTTCGACGATCGCATCGAAGAACATAAACGCCACGGAGATAAAGATTACATCGTAAACCACCAGCAAATTCAGCCATACTTGAATTTCGGGGAAAGTCCAGCCTTCCAAAAAGCCGGTCGTCGCTTTTACCGCCGCGATGACAACCGGGATGGTGAGCGGGAAAAGTAAGATGGGCAACAGCATATCCCGGGTGCGGGTCTGCACTGCCATGGTCGAAAGCAAGGTGCCTACCGCCACATATCCCAAAGACCCGAGCAAAATCACCAGTAATAAACCGGGATTAAACAGGTTGATGTTGTACAGAACGCTGTACACCGGCAGGACGATCACTTCGATCAGCAACATGAAAATCAGGTTGCCGATCGCTTTGCCGAAGAAAATTGCGCTGCGGTCGACCGGGGCAAGCAATAAACCATCCAGGCAGCCGCGGTCTTTTTCCATGGCCATCGACCGGTTCAGTCCCAGGGTACCGGCGAAAATGAAGGTCACCCACAAAACACCGGGTGTGACCGTTACCCGTAATCTGGGTTGCAAATCCAGCGCAAAGTTAAAAATCAGGACAACCAGTAAGGCAAACACCAGCATGGCTGAGAGCAGCTCCCGGCTGCGCAGCTCGGCGGTCAGGTCCTTACGTACCACGGCCAGGGTGGCTTTCCACAGATTGGGAGAGATCTTCTGCACCCGTTCGAGCGTAGAGATTCGTTCGCCAGTGGCAGTTTCAGATTGCAGGGTGTTGGTCTGATAATCAGTCAAGGGACGTTCCATGGTCAAAGCGTCTGAGTTGCCTGGCGGTAAAAACTGAGTAAACGGTCGGGGCCAAGCTCATCCCGGCTGGCCGAGGCGGTGATTTTGCCCCGCGAGAGCACATCAAAACGGCTGGCCAGATCCGCAGCGCGGGAGAGATCGTGAGAAGTCATCACCACCGTGCGCCCCCGCGCCGCCACTTCACGCAGGACGGTATCCAGCATATTGCAGGCGTCCTGGTCCAGCCCGGTGTGCGGCTCGTCAAACAGCATCACTTCCGGATCGTGCAATACCGACCTGCCGATCGCCAGGCGTTGCTGCATACCCCGCGAAAAGGTGCGCACCAGATCCCGGCGCCTGTTTTCCAGCCCCACCAGCTTAAGCACCTCGGTGATGCGGGGTTCCAGGTCGGTTATTCCGTACATCCGCCCATAAAAACGCAGATTCTCATCGGCAGTCAGGTCGCCATATAACAAGGGCAGGTGCGATACCACCCCCAAACGTTGGCGCACGGCGGCGGCGTCGCGCGGCAGGCGATAACCGGAGATCGTAACTTCGCCCAACGTCGGGCGGGATAATGAAGCCAGGATGCGCAGAAAGGTGGTTTTCCCTGCGCCATTCGGGCCAAGCAAAGCGACAAATTCGCCCTTTTCGACATTAAAATCCAGACCGCGCAACACGGTTTTGGGGCCAAAACGTTTGACCAGCTTGCGTACGGCGATCATGCGACTACCTGTAAATTCAACTCAATCATTCAAAGTCAACTCTCGCAAACTTTTTTTCAACGCTTCTCGCCGCTGCTGATAGGCATCTTCGGGGAGTTCTCCGGCGGCGTACATATCATCCAGGGTGATGATGGCATCCATGATCGTTTCCGGGTCTTCATAGACCTCTTCGATCATATCATCTGCATCGATTAACTCCGCCTCATCCTGCAAATAGGTTCCCCGGTTGTTACGCCGGTAGAGCCACACCCCGGCACCGACCAATACCAGGCCCAGCGCGCCAAGCCCGATGATCAGACCGGTTGGCGAGGTGGAGGCGCCGCGGATATCCAGGGTGCCGCTCGCATCCGGCAGGCCGGAAAGGGTAAAGGTCAAAGGTTCTCCTGCCGGCAGGCTGCTGCCGGTGTACATCTGGAACGCCTCCCCCTGGACATCGCGTACCCCTGAATCCTGCAAGAAATCGCTGCGCAACCGGACGCCTTCCGCCGGCGTCATCACAATCATCGCATCTACCGGCATGGTAAAGGCCTGTGAAATATCCACCTTACGGTCGTAGGGCATGTCAAAAGCATACATGACCTGATACTGCCCCTGCCCCGGTCGCACCGGCGCAGTATCGGCAAAGCCATTCTCGGTGGGGACATATCGCCCGCCCAGCTCGCCGTCCTGGAACTGGACATTGGTCGCCCCTGCCGGAAGGGTAAATTCCACCACCCCCTGACCTTCTTCAACGGCAACCAGGGTTTTATTGGTCGGGTTCGAGATAACAAATAATTCCACAACCTGCACCACGTCCGGTCGGGAAAAATCAAAAAATACGTGTAAACGGTCGACCGTCAGTAATGAAGCTTCCGTGGTTGTATCGTAGATGCTCAATGGCAGGATCAGTTCTGTGGTGCCCGGCTCAACAATCGCAACGTCGGTGCCATAGGTTGCCCCGCCGTAATCAGCCGTGACCACAAATACGCGTTCAGGGAGAAACTCGACATTTTCAAAACGATAAGTGCCATCCGAGTTGATCGCTGTGGTGGTTGTGCTGACCACCTCCATATGATCCAGGCTGTGCAAAGTCAGCACCAGATCCTCGGGGACGGCGCCCCCGCTGCCATTTTTTACCTCGCCGCGCACCGTGCCGGATACCAGGCCCGGGGTCGTTTCGGCAATCTCCGTCGCTTCGGGAGTACCTGCGAGCTCCTCGGTGGCGTCAGGGTCTGCGGTGGGCTCGGGTCCGGGGGTGGAGACCGCGGTGGCCTGTTCAGCAGCCACCTGGGCGCCGCCCACAAAACTCAAGCTGCGCAGATAACCCACCACATTCCAGATCTCGACCTCACTCAAAGACTCGCCATAGGCGGGCATATCGCCTCCCAGGCCGTCCCTGACGGCTGCAAATAATTCGCCCCCGCTCCTTTGTGCCATCCATGACTGGTCCGTGAAACGAGCGGGCATCGCAGATAAACTGGCGGCAGCCGGCCCATCCCCTTTACCCTGCGGCCCGTGGCATTCCGCGCAGTTTTCAGCATACAGGAGACTGCCTTGCTCAAGCTCGGTTTCGCTCATGCCCATAGAAAGCACATAGGCAATCACATCCCAACGTTGTCCTTCCGACAGGCTGGCGAAGGGCGGCATATAGCGTTCCAGATTGCCATTGGTCACCATCGCATACCAGTCGGACGGTTTCGCCTGCCGGGAGAATTCTGGCTGACCAATCGCCGGAACCGGGTTTGGAAGCTGTGCGCCCTGGGGTCCATCGCCTAAGCCGCGCGGTCCATGGCAGGGAGCGCACTTCTCTGCATAAATCCCCGCGCCGTTGGCAGGATTTGGGGCGACCAGCGGGTAGAACGGGCCGGTATTTACCGTTTCCGACCGGTTGGTGGTGGGGGCTGTATTCAATCCGGGGGGCGGAGTAACATCCGCAGCGAGGGAAAATTCACAGGCGGTAAGCAGCAATCCACCGATCAACAGACCGGTGAAAAGGATTAGTTTACGAAAGCGTATGGAATTTAATAGATTGCTTAACTTCTGCATATCAGAGTTTGTCTCCACAACGTGGGCAAAACTTGTCCGTTTTGGTCACTGGATTGCCGCATTGCGGACAAAATCCACCCGACCGCCCCTCCATCGCCCGCCGCCGGGAGGCAATCAACGCCTCCAGGTCATCGTCTTGTGCGCCTATCCCACGGAATGGGATCCCCGGGACGCCGGCTGTTTGAGGCTGATGTAACCGCTCTGCACGCCTTTCCCGGATCGCCGATTCGATGCGGTCTTCTGCGCTGGCGACGGGGGAAGCCAATTGAAGCTCATCCAGGCGGCGAAGAGTTTCGGCGCCGGTCTGTAACAGGTATGCACGCTCGGTGGGGTAATCTTCTTCGGGGATTTTGCCCATCTGGTAATCAAAGTCCAGCTCTTGCAACGCATTGATGATACGATCGCGTTCAGCCAGCAAAGCAGACATTTCGTGTTCTTGCCGGGTAACCACTCGGGCACGGTTTTCAAAAAATGGTCGGGCGACAAAAAGACCGACCAGAATGAACAGCGCCAAAATGAGAAAAAATGAGCCGATATCCATGAGGGTTATTTTCTGGTTGATGGGATGGGATTATGGAGTCAATAGCGGGTCAATTTTTGCCTTAATCTGGTTCAGGCTGGTAAATGGGCCAATTTGAAAATCCACCAGCCGTCCCTGCTGGTCGATGATATAGGTTTCCGGCACGCCGCGGATGCGGAATTGCTGGGAGATCCGCGTTCCCAGGTCTGGCCCGTTGGGGTAAGTAATTTCGAATTTCTCCAGATAGGCCAGGGCTTCCGGCTCGGTATCCACGTAATCCACGCCGAGGAAAAGTACATCGCCGCGAGGCTGGTAAAATCGCCAGGCCATTTCCAGATCTGCGGCTTCTTGCTCGCAGGGTTTACACCACGAAGCCCAGAAGTTCAACAAAACGACTTTTCCCCTGTGTTCTTCCAGCGTGACTTGCTCGTTGTTGAACGTGGTCAGGGTGAAATTGGGCACCTCGTCGCCTTTCCCGATCGGTCCCTGGCGCACTTTATCTAGTTGAAGATAAATCATAACCAGTAAACCGATCACCAATAGAAAGACAATTCCCCACCCAATCCGGCGTGTACGGACGGTATTCTCTTGGGTTTCCGGCGCGTTGTTTTCCGGTATACTCACGGCATCCATCAGATTCTCCCGTCGTGTAATAACTATAAATTCCGCTTATTGATTGCGGCGTAATTCTTCTTCCAACCTTTTGATGTACTCATCCGCGGGTGGTTGCCCGGGGGCGTCGGCGGTTCCTTCAGCCTCCGGAACTCCGGAGCCGGCTTTCCAGGAACGCAAGGCTTTTACCAGGATGAAAATCCCCAATAAAAAGGCCAGGGGCGGCACCAGGTAAACCAGCCAGTTTATCCCCCGGCGGGGAGGCTCCGCCAGCACCCGGTCGCCATACTGGTTGACAAAGTAGGTCTTGATCTGCTCGTCCGACCAGCCCTCCCCCAGCTTCTCCCGGATCAGGTCACGCCATTGCTGGCAGGCCTGGGTGCCGCAGACATCCAGGGGGATATTTTCACACACCGGGCAATACAACCCCTTGGCAATGCGGTTGACGTCGTCATCGGTGACGGTTGGATTGGCTTCCTGCGCCCGGGCAACGCCAGACACCGCCAGCACAACCAGTATTACCAGCGGGATAAGCCAGAAGGATCGTATCAATCCACGCATAGGTAACTCAGTCTCCATAAGCCTGCAAACGACGCGCCTGCGCCGGCACGGTGCGGAGGACTGGCTCGGTTTCCTTCTCGGGCCAGGCGGCGAGAAAGGTGCCCAGAATGAACACAAAACCACCCAGCCACAACCAGTTAACCAGGGGGTTATGGTAAACCTTGAAGGTAGCACCGGCTGTCGAGACCGGCAACCAGTCTACCAGCAGGACATAAAAATCATCTTCCATGGTGCTGCGGATGCCTGGAATGGTCATCGGTTGCTGGGAATCATAGAAGAAATCCCGCCGGGGATGCAGTTCGGTGACATACTCTCCATTTTTGAACACCGAGAGGGTAGCCCGGGCCACATTACGGTTATCGACAGCATCGAAGATATCCAGGCGATCATATCGAATGGTGTATTCGCCCAGAGCCAGCTCGCCGCCCTGCGGAATGGTGCCCTGCGTTTCCTGCTGGAACATCTCGATCCCGATAATGCCGATGGCCATTAAAACCACGCCAAGATGGATAATATAGCCGCCATACCGGCGGCGGTTACGACCGGCAAGCCGCACAACCGCCAGTGCCAGGTTTTCGCCCGATTTACGGTGGCGAGCCATGGCGCCGCGATAAAATTCGTACAAAGTGACGCCGGTCACAAACGCGACCAGCCAGAAGCCGACCAGGGCAGCCCAATGACGGACTCCCAGGGCGAAGATGCCTGCCACGACCAGCACCGAAAGGACGAGCGGTTTCCAGGCTGCCCTCCCCAAAGTTTTCACTGTGGAATGCCGCCAGGCTGCCAGGGGAGCGATGCCCATCAGGAGGAGCAACCCCGAAAACAAAGGCGCTGTGGCGCGTTCGTAAAACGGCGGGCCAACGGTCACTTTTTGACCGGTAGCCAGCTCGGAGATCAGCGGGAAGATTACGCCCCAGAAGCAGACGATCAATATCCCGATAAACAGAAGATTGTTCAACAGGAACAACGCTTCCCGGGAAAACATCGAAGTCATCTGAGTTTCGGCCTTCAGGCTGGACCAGCGCCAGGCCAGTAAAACCAGGGAGGCGATAAATGTCAGAGCGATAAAACCAAAAAAGGCAGGGCCAATAGCGCTTTGCGCAAAGGCGTGCACCGATGAGAGCACACCGGAGCGCGTCAAGAAAGTGCCGAAGATCACCAGGGCATAGGTGAGGATGATCAGGACCATGTTCCAGTGTTTGAGCATGCCGCGTTTTTCCTGGATCATCACCGAGTGCAGGAAAGCCGTCCCGGTAAGCCAGGGCATAAAAGCAGCAATTTCCACCGGATCCCAACCCCAGTAGCCGCCCCAACCCAATACGTCATAAGCCCAGCGGCCTCCCAGGATCAAACCGAGCGAAAGGAAAAGCCACGCCCATAACGTCCAGCGCCGGGTCAGGCGGATCCAGCGGTCATCGGTGCGCCCGGTAATCAGGGCTGCAATGGCGAAAGAGAAGGGGATCACAAAAGCGACAAATCCCAGGTAGAGCAAGGGCGGATGGATAATCATCCCCGGATGACGCAACAACGGATTCAGGCCGCTACCATCGGCGGGAGTAAACAACGTGGCGCCGGCCGGCCTGAATAAGGCGCCGACGATTCCACCCCCGGGCAGCGCCCAGTATTTCATGAATGGGTTTTCGTAGAGCAGGATCAACAACAAGAAAAATAACAGGGTGATCAGACCAACCACGATCACCCAGGGTAAAAATTCACGGTCACGATCCCACTTGCGTAACGTCACGGCAGTCGTAAAGGCAGACATCAACCACGCCCAGAACAAAAGGGAGCCCTGTTGCCCGCCCCACAGCGCGGTGATCTTCAGATAGGTGGGCATGCTGCGGCTGGTGACGGAAGCCACATATTGGATCTCGAACCGGTTGTCCACCAGCAGGATAATCAGGCTCACCGCAGCCAGAGTAAGCAGGGGGAAAGTAAGCAACATGGCATTGCGGGCGCTATCGACCCAGCGCGCCCGCTTTTGAATCACCCCATACACCGCTGCAAATATCCCATACGCAGACAGGATTGCCGTTATTAATAAAGCGCCAAAACCAATATTCGCAAGCATGGATCAAGCTCCCGTGTGATTATTCATCCAGACGAATCCAACAACTTTTCATCCTTCGGATTGTTGCGGGACGGCTTCTTCATATTTTGTGGGACATTTGAGCAGCAACTCTTCGGCGTAAAACACGCCGTCTTCGCCAATCTTTCCGGTCATGATGGCCTGGGCTTCATGACGCATCAGGTCGGGTTTGACCCCGTTATACACCACCTGGAGCCGCGGCAAAGTGGGATCATTGACTGCCTGGTTCAATACCGCCGCCAGACCACCACGCGCCTCGATTTCCTTGTTATCTCCGGGGACGTGGGCTATGGTGAAGCGCAGGGTCAGTGTTTGGGCGTCATAGTCAATCGTATCACCCAATACTGCGCCGGAGATACGCAATTCACGATCCAGCACTTCATCTGCTCTTTGGTTTACTTCTTCTACAGTCAGGAAATATTGCGCGCTGGCCTGCGTGGACGAAATGATCAGATAGACCACTGCGGCAACGATAAGCAGTCCGCCGATAAAAAATTTTGAGCGATTAAACATACGACTCCTCCCAAGATAACTGGTTCAAAGGCGAACCCGGTGTAAACCGATCACTGCCAGAGGTGAGGGGGGTGCGAATTTCTCCCGGCAGCGCGATGGCACAGGTTGTGTCCGGTGAAAGGCGACAGGTAAAATTCCTGGCCTTTCGACTGCCAAGTATAAAGAGATTTTCACACATCCAAATTAACGAAACCTGAGAATCATCCAAGAAACGTATGAGAGTAAGTGATGGAAATCACGAGGCAATTTGGACAATTCTATCCAATTCATCTGATTATATACGAAATCAAGTTTACCCCCCCGGTATCCGGCTGTCACCCCTTAGTTGTCATATATTTGTACGGACAAATCTCACCAGTTTTGTTGATATATCAGCGCGGCGAGAGGATATGCCGGAGGTGGTTTGATTCTGGTCTGGCAGGTAAGAGCGAATGTTCGACCCGGGTTTTTTCTGCCATGAAATTCCAGAATTCGGTAACTGCCCGGGCCGCCGGCAGGCTGTGATTGCGAACGGCATAGATATCGCGTTTTAGATCCAGGCCTTCGATATGATTCTTTTTAACCCGGCCCAATTCCAGGCCATGGGCTGCGGATAATTACGAAATAAACGCCGCCCCCAGCTTTTCCACCACGGCAATCTCAATCGCTTCAGAATTGCCGAGAAGCATGGCGATATTCAACATTTCTATGGATCCCTCCCCTCTCGTTCCCATCCAGGGAAGTCAGGGTTTCTTTCAGCCGGTTTACGCCGGCGATGAATTCTCGCGCCATCGACGCCAGCACCTGCCCTGCTCTTCATCCAGACGGATGCTCTCCGGCCTATCCGGGCTCAGGGGCAAAGAGGGTTGTTTTGTGGATACGCAGGAAAACACAACCAGCCGGTTCCGTAACAAACCGCCATGGTTCTTGTGTTTCTGGTGCAACTCCACTTAAATTACAGGTAAAGACCATAAAAAAGCACCCTGCCGGTTGTGCCCGATTGCAGGGTGCGCGATCACATTTTTGGAAATCGCGGCAATGAATCAGGTTGCGCGCAAACGTGTGCCGCAAGAGCGACAGAATTTGTCATTGGGAGCGGCGCGTTTACCGCAGTTATGGCAATAAATGCTCCCCTCCATTGGGGCAGAAACTCCGCTATCCGGCAAGTCGTGTCTCTCCGGGCCGGGTCGACGGCTGCGATGCGTGCGCAGCTGGCCAGATGGCTCCTGCCGGCCAGATTTCCAGTACCAGAATACACCCCCCAGAATCAACATTACCCCGATCAAGCCCAGGATATAGGGCAACAGCCTTAAAAAGGAAGTGCGCCCGGTGGTGTTCTCGGGCAGTTCTGTAGCAATACTGGCTGATTGGATGCTCAAACAATCGGAGCTTTTCTGATAAGAAAAGGAAAGGTCAAAGGTTTGCCCGGCGGATAACGGTCCAAATGTGCCCGAGTAATACACCAGCCCATCCGTCCCTGCGACACCGCTCCCCAAAGCAGGCGAAATCTGCATGCCGCTGGAGTCACAGGGTTGCTGAACCAGCAACATCAATTCTTCGACGGCGTAGTCGCCCCACCAATTGAACTCGTACTGGCGCAGTGGTTCATTTACCTGTAAAACCGGATCGTAAAACTCAAGGCGGATAATGGGCATGGTGGTGGTGAAGGTAATGTATGCCCAATCTCCATCGACCTGGCGAGTAGAAGTGACGGTAAACAAGGTATCGTTGCTCTGCCCGGTTGCTACCGCGTGCGGGGCGCCAACCCGAGCCGGGATTCGGAAAGTAAGATCGACGGGCAAAGTGACCGAAGGCGCCAGCTCAGCCCGATAAATCACCAACAATTCAGGGCGATCATATTCCGGCCAAAAATCGACCTCCAGGCTGCTCAATACCGGTTCGGACTGATTTTGCGCCTGGGCGGGCAGGACGGCAATCGCAAAGATCATTAGCGCCAGAAAAACAATTCGCAAAAACAGTTTGCTCATAGGATCTTTCTTCCTGGGATTGTTGATGGATTTGGCGCAATCTTACCACGGGTATGTAAACTGGCAGGTTTAAATGCGCTCCAGGATGGCGGTGTGCAACTGGCTTGCCAGATAGGCAAACTCCGGCGTGTAGCGCAAATTCTGCTGCCTGGGGCGGGGTAAATTGACTTCCAGGTCAAGCTGGATTTGCGCCGGCCGCGGGGTGAGCACCAGGATCCGGTCGGCCAAAAGGATGGCTTCGGAAATCGAGTGCGTGACCAGTACCGCGGTGATGCGGTGCGCCTGCCAGATGCGCAACAGCTCGAACTCCATTTGCTCGCGGGTCAGGGCATCCAGCGAGCCGAAAGGTTCATCCAGTAAAAGCAGGCTGGCATTGTTGATCAATGCCCGGGCAATCGCCACCCGTTGCGCCATACCCCCCGAAAGATCACGCGGCAGCGTGTTTTCAAAACCCTCCAGCCCGACCAGCTCGATCATCTGCCTCACCCGTTCTTTACTTTCCTGAGGGGTGATACCCGCCACTTCCAGGGGGAGGAAGATATTCTCCCAGACCGTTCGCCAGGGCATCAGATTGGCCTTTTGAAAAACGATCCCGGTATCCGGCAGGGGCTCCCGGATGGGCAAACCCCGGTAAAGAATTTCTCCGGAGGTGGGCCGTAGCAAACCAGCCATCAGGCGCAACAACGTGGATTTGCCACACCCTGATGGACCGAGAACAGCCAGAAACTCGCCTTCCCGAATGCGAAAGGTCAGTTTGTTTAATACCCGTAAAATTCCATCTGGTCCGGGGAAAACCGTGCTCAGATTCCGGGCCAGCAGCACTTCCGTGTTCGTCTCAGGGGATGAATTCATTGGTATAAGCCCGGGTAAGATCTAAAGGCTCAGTCAGCAGGTTCATCTCCAATAAGATAGCCTGCATGTTTTCCCACGCTTCCGGATTTGAATACCCCAGCCTGTCGGCTGCCCATAAATCGATGGATACTTGCAGCACCTGGCGTTGAACCTGCTGGTCGGCTTCAGCCAGGTTTTCCACATATTTCTTACTGATTTCGAAAACCTCGTCCGGGTTGACACTGGTGAACCGCACACCGCGCAAAAAGGCGCTGACCATACGCTGCACCAATTCCGGGTTTTCACGTAGGGTGGTCTCGTTGGTAATCAGGCCATTGGAGGCCAGTTGCATGTAATCCGACACGGGCAAAATCGTAATCTCATATCCCTGCGCCTGTAACTGTATCGGTTCGTTATTGGTATAAACCACTACCGCCTGATCCTGGTCCAGAGCCAGGGCTTCGACCTGGTTAAATCCGATCGAATCCAGGGTGACCTGGTCTTCGGCGATACCCGCATAGGAGAGCAAGGCGCGCAACCCGACGTAGTTGGCGCCAAACAGTCCGGGCAGGCCAATTTTTTTGCCAGCCAGGTCGGCCGGTGTGTGGATATTTTGCTCGGCTTTGGCTACAACCGCGACCGGATAATCCTGGTACCAGGCGGCGATATACACCACCGGCAGCCCCTGGGCGCGGGCCAGCAACACCTGTTCGCCTGAAACCAACGCAAAGGGTAATTCCCCGGAAGCCACCAGCGCCACGCCATCGGTCTCAAAGCTGTAGTCGAATTCGATTTCCAGGCCCTCTTCACGGAAAAAACCAAGCTCGGTAGCCGCATATAATGGAGCAAACTGCACGTTGGGAATGAACCCCATTGGCAGGCGGATGGATTCCAATTCATCTTCCTGCGGCGAGGAGCCGGAGGTCAACACGCCGCAGCCGCTGATTGAGCCCATCAGAATCAGGGTCAGGCAGAAAAGGATGGTTTTTTTCAACACTATCGTTTCTCCACCAACAGGTCGGTTTGATCGTTGCGTTTCTGCCAGCGCAGGAAACGTAATTCCAGTAAAATGACGACGCCATACAGCGCCAGGGCCATAAAGATGAGGCTGAACACAGCCACGAAAACCAGGGAGGTATCGAACTGCCCGCGCCCGACATTGATTAAAAAGCCCAATCCACGGTCTGCGCCGACAAACTCGCCCACGACTGCGCCGATCACCGCCAGCGCGGCGCCGATCCGCAGACCGCCAAAAAGCACCGGCAAAGCCGCCGGCACTTCCAGCAGGCGAAATGTCTGCCAGCGGTTGGCGCGCAACGAGCGCATCAGGTCACGCAAATCATCCGGCACGGAACGTAATCCAATCAACGTATTGATCAATATCGGAAAAAAGACGATCAGGGCGCAGATCAGGATTTTTGAATACAATCCGGTGGGGAGCCAGATTACCAGGAGCGGCGCGATCGCCACAATCGGGATCGCCTGACTGGCGACGATATAGGGCGAAAGCCAGCGTTCGATGGTGGGTGATTTCGCCAGCAAATAACCCAGCGCTGAAGCAATCAGGGCGCCTAAAAATAAACCGATCAGCACCTCCGCCAGCGTCACCCACGTATGACGGAGCAAGCTGCCGTCCAGCACAGCTCCCCAAAAACGCAGCCATACCTGTTGCGGACCGGGCAGGATAAATGCCGGCAACCCGGAAAAACGATGGATCATCTCCCACAGGAAAACAAATAAAAGGATAGACAGGGGAATGACCACGATTTCCTGCCGGCGTAAACGCCGCAGGGATTTTCGCGCAACTTTTCCTGGAAATGTCAGGTCCATCTCATCACCTTTAAACCAACGCGCCCCGGGAACAGATTCCGGGGCAGGCAAGAACACACGTCACACAGGCCTGGCAGCGTATCTAAAAACCCCGAAAACAAGTTGCTAACGATGCAACATGCTTTCGGGGCAGCTGGCTCCATGCCTTTGTGCGTTAAATACCAGCAACGCACAGGCGTTCTGGTATCCTGACCTTCTCCCATCCGGACTTTACCGTCGGCCCCGGAATTTCACCGGTTCTGCAGGCCACTGGCCTACTCGCGGGCTATACCGCCGGTCGGGAATTGCACCCTGCCCCGAAGGTCTGGTATGATATCAATTGTGTGAAGATTATAACAAGCCTGCATGATCTGGTCAATGAATATCTGGCAATCAGGTTGACAAGACCCCGATGGATTGTATAATCGTACGATAAAGTGGTATTTGGTTAATCCAGCCACTGCATGAACCAGAAACATCCAGCCTCAGTAGTAATAGCATAGTAGAAAGGAGGTCGCCCGGCTGCAATTCGATAAATTGCCACGCGAAATCTGCCCATTTTGAGCAAAGCAACTGCGCAGAACGCCCACGCGCAAGACATCGAAAGTTGTTTTGCACCAAACATTCCTTCAATCTTGGAGGAGAGAGGAAACCATGAAACACAAATCCCTGTTTGCCATTCTGGCAGTCCTGGTGGTGTTTAGCCTGATCCTGGCAGCCTGTACGCCAGCCGCCACCCCGTCCCCTGAGGCTCCACCCGCCACGGAAGAGCCGGAGATGACGGAAGAACCCCAACCGACGGAAGAACCGGAGATGACCGAAGAGCCCATGGCCTTTGAGCCCATGGTGTATAGCGCCGAAAGCTGCGATTACGGCGGAATCATCCGCGAAATCGCCGCGGTAGATGAGCTCACCGTCCGATTCTCCCTGTGTGTTCCCGACCCCGCCTTCCGATCGAAGGCTGCATTCTCGGTATTTGCCGTCCAGCCGAAGGAATGGATCGAGGAGAATGCCGGTAGCGGCGCCTTACTCGAACGCCCGATCGGTACCGGGCCGTATATGGTCGACACCTGGAACCGCGGTGACAGCATTGTCTTCAAACGCTTTGCCGATTACTGGGGCACCCCGGCATTTGCCGAGACCCTGGTTTTCCGCTGGACCAGCGAAGGCGCACAGCGCAAGCTCGAGCTCGAATCCGGAACGGTGGATGGCATCGACAACCCCAGCCCGGATGACTACGCCGCTCTGGAAGCCAATCCGGACGTTCAGTTAATCGGCCGCCCGGCATTGAACATTTTCTATGTCGGCTTCACCAACACCTTCCCACCCTTCGATGATGCCCGTGTCCGCCGTGCAATCGCCATGGGTCTCGACCGCCAGCGAATTGTGGACAACTTCTACCCCGAAGGGTCATCCGTTGCTACGCACTTCACCCCTTGCTCCATAGACAACGCCTGCGTTGGTGATCCCTGGTACGATTACGATCTCGAGGCAGCCAAAGCCTTGCTGGCGGAAGCCGGCTTCCCGGATGGGTTCGAAACCACGATTTACTACCGCGATGTCTTCCGCGGTTATCTGCCGGAACCCAACCTGGTCGCCCAGGATCTGCAGGCGCAACTGGCTGATCTGGGTATCACTGCCACCATCGAAGTCATGGAATCAGGCGCCTTCATCGCCGAATCGGCAGCCGGAAACCTGAATGGTATCCACCTGTTGGGTTGGGGCGCTGACTATCCCCACGTGACCAACTTCCTGGATTATCACTTCGGCGCTTCTCAGGCGCAGTTTGGCACGCCTTATCCTGAGATTTACGAACAGTTGCAGCTTGGCGCTCAGATTGCGGACCCGGCTGAGGCTGAGCCGTACTACGTAGCTGCCAACAATGCCATTCGCGAACTGGTGCCGATGGTGCCGATCGCCAACGGTGCTTCAGCAACGGCGTTCCGCGCCGATGTCGAAGGCGCACATGCCAGCCCGCTGAGCAACGAATACTTCGCTGCCATGAACCCCGGCGGCCGCGATACATTCGTCTGGATGCAGAATGCTGAGCCGATCAGTATGTACTGCGCCGATGAGACCGACGGCGAATCGCTGCGGGCCTGCGAACAGGTTCTGGAAGCCCTGCTCTCTTACGAAGTGGGAGGCACTACCGTCCAGCCTGGCCTGGCAACCGCCTGCGAACCGAACGAAGACCTGACCGAATACGTCTGCACCCTGCGCCCGGGCGTGAAATTCCACGACGGCTCGACCCTGGATGCCAACGATGTGGTGGTATCCTGGTCGGTTCAGTGGGATGCAGCGCATCCTTTCCACACCGGTAACACGGGTGGCTTTGAGTACTTCTCCACACTGTGGGGAGCACTGCTCAACGCAGATCAGTAGACCCATTTTCGTACCTGTAACCGATAGGCGGGGTGCAATACCCCGCCTATCTGATCAAAAAAGTTCAATGGCTCGGGCAGCAGACATTCATCTCGATTTTAGATGGAGCTGGTTATGCTTCCCGGGTCATGATATTTGACACCAAGGTTTGATTCGTATGTTGCAATACTCTGTCCGGCGTATCCTCTCCGCCATCCCCGTGCTGTTTGGTATCCTGGTGGTCACTTTTGTCCTGGCGCGCCTGATCCCCGGTGACCCGTGTAAAGCCATGCTGGGTGAAAAAGCTTCCGCCGAGACCTGCGAACGGTTTTACCGCGCCAATGGATTGGATAAACCCATCACCACGCAATTTGTGATCTACATGGGTAACATGCTCCAGGGTGATTTTGGCGAATCGATCCGGTTCAGCCGGCCGGTGACCCAGATTCTGGTGGAACGCCTGCCCATGACGCTGGAATTGGGCGTTTTTGCCTTAATTATCGCCATACTGGTGGGGATATCGTTGGGAGTGATCTCTGCCGTGCGCAGCAATTCAATCGTCGATTTATTCACCATGATCGGGGCAAATATCGGTGTGTCGATGCCGGTGTACTGGTTGGGTTTGATGCTGGCATATCTGTTTGCGCTGGTCTTAAGAGACACACCGCTCTGGTTACCCCCCTCCGGACGACTGACTGCCGGGTTGGCGCCGGTGCCTTTTTATCAGGTTTACCAGCTCGACGTCGTCCCGGGGCAGGGGCTGTACCGGGTATATGAATTCATCTCCAATCTTTATATTCTAAATTCGCTGATCACGTTTAACTGGGAAGTATTGTGGGATGCTATTCGCCATCTGATCCTGCCGGCAATAGCGCTGAGCACCATCCCCATGGCGATTATCGCCCGGATGACGCGCTCCAGTATGCTCGAAGTGTTACGCCAGGATTATGTCCGCACCGCCCGGGCTAAAGGCCTGTGGGAACGTACCGTCATACTCAAGCACAGTTTCCGCAATGCCCTGCTGCCTATTGTCACG
>JAGUYX010000030.1 GCA_020061145.1 Anaerolineales bacterium
GGTTACGGGTAACCCAGGTTACGGATAACTTTGGTTACGTTTGGTCAAATAAATCCTGTACGAAAAAGAACCCATTCTGATCCAGGGTAAGCACAGCCATCCTCAAAAAACTGGCAGCGCCTTTTTGCTGAGTATACCAGAGTCATTTGTCCGGTTTTTGGAAATGAATATCGGGACTGGTGTTCAGAGTTAATAACCGGCTGCTGTTTTCCGTCAGCAGCAGGGCGGTAATCGAAGCGGGGGCGATATGTAAACGCTGAAAAAAATCCAGGGGCAGGCCGATAAAATAGGCCACCGCCAGCTTGATGGCATCGCCGTGACTGACGCAGGCGATTAAATCCTGCGGGGTATACTCGGCGCTAAGCGCCTGCAGATCCAGAGCGATGCGCAGTTGCGCTTCGGCGAATGTTTCACCCGAGGGGAAACGCATCAAAGATGGGGCGCTCTGGACAATTTTCCATAATTTTCGCCGCCGCAGGCTCTTCAGGGTTTTATTTTCCCAATCGCCAAAATCCACTTCCATCAGCCCGGGCCGGGGAAGCACCGGTAAACCCAGCGCCTCCGCCAGGGGAGCGGCGGTTTGCATGCTGCGTTCCAGCGGGCTGCTATAGATAGCGCTGATCGGCGCTTCCGCCAGAGTCTGCGCCAGGCGGGCTGCCTGCTGGCGTCCACGTTCATTCAAATGCACGCCGGGTAAACGGCCTGCCAGGCGACCCTTTTTGACAAAATCATTTTCAGCGTGACGGATCAACAGGAATACTGGCATCGGCGTAAACAAACACGTTCAGCTGCGACCGGCCGGCCGGTGTTTGCCTTTGATCTCCTTGATGGTATCTTCGGGAAGTTCGGGTAGCTCGTCCAACCGGCTGATACCCAGCGCTTTGCGCTGCGCTGCGCGCCAGCGGGCCAGCCGTTCCCGCACGCTGGCTTCATATCCCTGCTCGCTGGGGCTGTAAAAATAGGTGCCCAGCAACGGCGCAGGCAGATATTGTTGCGGCAGGAAATGCTCCGGATCGGTGTGGGGATACAGGTAACCCTTGCCGTGTCCCAGGGCGGCGGCATCGCGGTTATCATCCTTCAGATGATCCGGCACCTCGGTGATGCCTTGCTCTTCGATCAACTGGAAAGCTTTGAAATATGCGCCGGCTGAGTTCGATTTAGGCGCAGTCGCCAGGTACAGGGTCGCTTCAACAATCGGGTAGATGCCTTCCGGCAGGCCGACGAATTCAAAGGCGTGCATGGCCGAGCTGGCGACAACCAGCCCCATGGGGTCGGCCATGCCGATATCCTCGCCCGCCAGAATCAACAGACGCCGCAGGATAAAGCGTGGATCTTCCCCGGCATACAGCATCTTCGCCAGCCAGTATAAGGCCGCATCCGGGTCGGAGCCGCGCACCGACTTGATTAAGGCAGAGATCGTATCGTAGTGGGCGTCGCCATCCTTATCGTAGAGGACTGCCCGGCGCTGGATAGATTCGACCGCCACCTCCAGGGTTACCTGAATGCGACCTTCGCTGTTGGGCGGGGTGCTGATGACCGCCAGCTCCAGGGCGTTGAGGGCATTGCGCGCATCCCCCCCGGCGACATTGATCAGATGGGTTTCGGCATCCGGTTCGATCTCGACGATTAAATTGCCATAACCGCGGTGTTTATCCGCCAGCGCCCGCCGGATCAGGGTGCGGATGTCCTCATCCTCCAGGGGGCGCAACTGGAAAATGCGCGAGCGGGATACCAGGGCGCGGATTACTTCAAAGTAGGGGTTTTCGGTGGTGGCGCCGATCAACGTCAGGGTGCCATTTTCCACATGCGGCAACAGGGCGTCCTGCTGGGCCTTGTTCCAGCGATGCACTTCATCCACAAACAGGATGGTGCGCTGGTTGTACAGGCGGCGGCGTTCGAGCGCCTCCTTAATTACCCGGCGCAGCTCGGCAATGCCGCTCAGCACGGCAGAGATTGTTTCAAAATGAGATTGCGTGTGGTTGGCGATCACCATCGCCAGGGTGGTTTTGCCGGTGCCCGGCGGGCCCCACAGGATGATGGAAGAAAACAGGCGGTCCGCTTCGATCGCCCGGCGCAGCAGCTTCCCTGGCCCCAGGATATGCTCCTGCCCGATATATTCATCCAGCGTCCGCGGTCGCATGCGCGCCGCCAACGGCGCTTCATCTTTCAGGCGCTGCTGCATGGCAAAATCGAACAAATCCGTCATACCCTGTATTATAAACTTGATTGGAGGTATGGTTTATCGAGCCTCCGGAGCAGGCGTAGATGATCGGCATGGCTTTATATTGTGAAAAATCATGCTTGTTTTTGCCAGGAACGCGGCTACAATCGATTTAGCGAATGTGGGAAACAGATTCAGCGCCCGGGGTCAAGCATGGATACCTTTTCGATAAGCAACCATAAAAGAACTCCCATCGTATCCGGGTGGATATTGGCGCTGCTCCTGCTGAACCTGACCGGCGTTGCCTGCCAGCCCGGACCCGGGGGGAACTGTTCCCTGGACTGAATATGAAATCATTTTCTTTCTATAGTATTCATCAAATAAAATTAACCGTAAATCAGGTTATAAAACATATCCTTCTCTATTTAATATTGCCTGTTTTGTTAATTGGATGTGATTTACAAACCATAACCCCACATACGAGTCCAGAAGTAAAGGAAACCTCAACAACAACCCTGTTTGTTGCTACGCCAACTAATAAACCAACATCAACGCCTTCATCAAGCCCTACGTTGACCGGGACTCCCACCCAGGCAGCGACCCGTACCCCTACGCCAGCGCCTACGTTGCCGCCGGAGGAGGTGAAAGCCTGGATCGAAGAGATGCTGATGACCAACGGCGGCTGCGAATTACCCTGTTGGTGGGGGATCGAACCGGGTAAAACTACCTTCACAGAAGCGATCCGCCACTTTAATCCTTACGCATCAAAAATTTCTTCAAGGGAACAAGATGCGGAGACATCTGCTGGTATTTATTTTTTCACCAACACCGAAGGGATCGGTCTTTCAAGATTCATTTACATAGGATTTCATGTTCATAACGGGATCATCGAAAAAATAAGAGTAATGGGTATACAAGATTTGAATGAATACAAGCTACCAAATATTTTGGAAAAATTCGAAATACCGACGGAAATCTACGTTTGGGCATATAGTCCACTAGCGGTATCAGGAGACCAAATCCAACCGTTAAGAGTAGATTTATTTTACCCGGATCGAGGAATTTTAATTATTTATAGCGCAGAAGGAGAGACTAAGGGAGATGTAACCCAGGGATGTATTGATAACGGCCCGAGTTATTTTTTATGGAATTCTATGCTGGACTTAAGCTTCACTCAAGCTATGCAAGAAGCCGGTTTTCAGCTCGATTTGCCTCCGCTTCCCGTAGAACAGGCGTTAGGGATGAGTCCCGAGATGTTTTATCAAAGATATAAAGGCGATAACAAGGCAGTTTGCATCGAAACCCCTGCCAACATCTGGCAATGGTGGGTAACCCCGACTCCATAGTGGATATGTGATTACATAGATGCACAAGCGATTCGTAAATCAACAGGGTAAATAGCGTGTGCCAGGGCGGACGTCTAAAAA
>JAGUYX010000076.1 GCA_020061145.1 Anaerolineales bacterium
ACACTCTTCGGCATCCAATATCCCAAGACCGGAGCACAACCAGGCTTTGGCAGCGGCCAGGCCAGTCACAGTTCACAGCCAGGCACAAGCCAGACCCTACCGGTAGACTGCTTTACATTTATCGTTATCAGGAGAAATATCAATGAACATCGATTCCAAACTCAATTTCAATGGCTTCCATACACAAACGCTGGAGGAGCTGGTCCTGCCAGAAGAGACTGCCGGGGCAACCTATGCTGGCAGCATTCACGGAGCCGTACGCACCATCCTGGAACATATCGGCGAAGACGTCGACCGGGATGGGCTGCTGAATACTCCCGATCGAGTGGCGCGGATGTATGCTGAATTAACCGCGGGATATCACGTCGAACCGGTAAAATTGATCAATGGAGCCTTATTCGAGGTAGAGTACAACGACCTCGTGCTGGTCAAAGATATCGAATATTACAGCATGTGCGAACATCATATGCTGCCTTTCTTTGGGAAAGCACATGTCGCCTATATTCCAGATGGCAAGGTATTGGGGTTAAGCAAAATTCCACGCATTGTGGAGATGTTCGCCCGGCGTTTGCAGGTGCAGGAACGGCTGACCGCCCAAATTGCTCATTTTATCCAGGATTTACTCGACCCGGCTGGTGTGGCGGTGATCGTGGAAGGGGCGCATATGTGCGCCATGATGCGCGGTGTGAAAAAATCGGAAGCCAGCATGATCACGCGCACATTCCTGGGACGCTTCGAGCAGGAAGCCGACTTACGCAAGGAATTCCTGGATATGGTCGCCAAACCCGGACCACGCGATTGAGGCTGAATGAGAGCGAATGCGATCTGATGGTATGACCCTCATCCGGTTACCGGGGTTACCCTGGGATGGGTGCCGCTGGAAGAGTACACATTTTTCGTGCTGCAAACGGCGCTTACCGGAATCTGGCGGGGAGTTCTGATCAGGATATTACCAGGCGACGGAGCAAGGCGAAATTCACGAAACCGCTGAGATACCTGTTTTGCGGAATGCGCTTTTGTTTGCTTTAGGGGCAGGCTGGCTCTGGTCGCTTTGGGCGTGGTTAAGCGGCTTACAGGCAGGGGCATACCTGGCTTTGATTCTGGTCTGGGCATTACCGCCCATCGTTTTGCAGATTGGTTTTGGTTGGAGGAAGCGATCTTTTTCCTGGTGACTAATCCGTTAATCATCTTGGGCATCAGCCTGGTTAGCTCGACATTGGGACAAAGCCGATATAGAAACTTTATTATCCATCCTTGAGCTCTATTTTTCCGGATAAGCAAGTTTCTGCTATACTTTGAACTTAAAGGCAACGGTACATGAGTGTCTTTAAGTTACCAGATTTCAAAGATACCAGCATTGAATATCAGGTTCGCACCCTGACTGCCGTGCTCAGTGTAGGAGCACTGGCGTCAATCGCCGGAATTGGCGCGATGTTTGCGACCGCCGAAATGGCCGGCAGCCTGATTTTTTTTGGATTATTTTGTGGTTTCCTGGCATCCTGGATCTTCGTAACCAGCCAGCGATTGCGGGCTGCCGCGTGGCTGATCAGTGTGTTGTGCTGGCTGGGCATGTTCTTTCTGCTGGTGTATGCCAGCAATTATATTGTGGCGCTGGTAGCCGGGTTCGCCATGGTAGTGGTGATCATCAGCGTGCTGCTCGGGCCTTTACCAGCAACCATTGCTGCCATTCTCAGCGCCATCGCAAGTTATTCCGTCCCCTATTTAATCAGCTTAGGCATCCTCCCCGGTTCACAGTTGCCCTTCAACACCCTTGCAGCTTCTTTGATGATCGGCACAGGCTTGTTACTCGTCGCGGGTCTCGCCTACATGGTGACGCGCCGTGAAAAAGCTGCTACGGAATATGTCCACTCAGTACGCCAGCAGTACCGGAGGCAATTTCAAGATCTCCAAGATACACGCCAGCAAATCGAGTTTGCCTTACAGGAGAGCCAATCCAAGCTGGAGACCATTCTCAGCGCCGCGCCGACCGGAATTTTGATTACCGATCGAAAAGGCGAAATCCAGTACCTCAACCAGATGGCCTGCGAGATTTTTGGCTATACGCAGAATGAATTGATCGGCCTGCCGGTCGAGACCCTGATCTCGGAAGACAGGCGGGAAAAACATATCCAGGAGCGCCAGTATTATTTTCAAAGCCCTCGCTCCGTCCGCACAACCATGGGCCGCGATCTGGCCGGAATACGCAAAGACGGGACCCTGATTCCGTTGGAGATCGGCCTCAGTTATATCGACGCCAGTGATGGTCGTTTGGCCATCGCCTACATCAGCGACATTTCCGAACGCAAACAAGCCGAAGAGACCTTGCAACGTGAGCGCAACCTGCTGAACAGCATCGTACAGACCAGCGTGGCAGCCATCCTGGTGATGGATTTGCGCGGCGTGATTATTTTTGCTAACGAACAGGCTGAAAATGTATTAGGCCTGATCCGCCATCCGAAATCGAAAGGCAATTTCGAGCTCCCGGGTTGGCGGGTAGAAGATAAACATGGCAATCCTGCAAACTCTGACCCACTGGGCTTTCAGCAGGTACTCAAGTATAAAGAGCCGGTCAAAGGGTTGGAGCGCGTTTTCCAGACACCTACCGGAATGCCCCTGTTTTTAAGCATCAACGCTGCACCCCTGCTGGATACAACCGGAAAAGTGGCAGCGGTAGTTTTTTCAGTGAATAATATTACTGATTTGATCCAGACCGGCGATGAACTGCAATCGACGCAACGCATGATCCAGAAGATAGCCGATGCGCTGCCATCCATTCTGTACGTTTACGATCTACAAGAAAAGAAACTGAGCTATATCAACCATGCGGTCACCGATGTTTTGGGCATCCAACCAGAATCGATCCGGGCGATGGACAATACTGAGTTGTTACGTTTTGTGAATCCTGAAGATTATCCGGATTTGATGGCGATACGGGATCGAGTTGAGCATCTGGTCCCCGGTCAGGTGTTGGATCATGAAATTCGGGTTAAAAACGACGCCGGAGAGTGGCGGATTCTGCGTGATCGCTGCACCTTATTCACTACCGACGATGAGGGAAAACCACGCCAGATTCTGGGTACGGTACTGGATATTACCGTCCGCAAGAAAATTGAAACCGAGCTACAGGAAAGCGTTAATCTGTACCAGTTGCTTGCTGACAACGTCACCGATTTGATATCCAAACATTCCCCGTCTGGTGTTTTCCTGTATGTTTCCCCGGCCAGCGAAACCTTGCTGGGCTACAGACCGGATGAGTTGATCGGTATGCATATCCACGACCTGGTCCATCCTGACGACCGTGAGAAAATCCATCCCGCGGAGTTTGATACAGATCGGGAAGAAGACGTTCTCACTACAACCTATCGAGTTTTGCGTAAAGATGGCAAAACCATCTGGTTTGAGACAACCAATAAACGTATTCGCGACGAAGAAAGTGGGGAAATCCTGGAAGTGGTCGCGGTTTCCCGAGATATCACCGACCGCCAGGCTGATCAGGAAGCTTTGATGCATGCGATGGAAATCGCCGAAACCGTAAACAAAGCCAAGAGCGAATTCCTGGCCAACATGAGTCATGAAATTCGCACACCATTGAATGCGATCATCGGGATGACCAGCCTGTTGTTCGACACGGATCTCTCTTTAGAACAACGTGATTATGTCGAGACGGTGCGCAGCTCGGGAGATGCCCTGCTGGCAATCATCAATGACATCCTGGATTTCTCCAAGATCGAAGCCGGGCGGATGGAACTGGAGCAACAACCTTTTGATTTACGGGATTGTATCGAATCAGCTTTGGACCTGGTGGCTCAGCGCGCCGCAGAAAAGCAGATCGACCTGGCGTACTTTATTGGGGAGCATGTACCACCCAATTTAATCGGCGATGTGACGCGCTTGCGCCAGGTACTGGTAAACCTGCTGACCAATGCCGTTAAATTCACCAATATCGGTGAAGTTGTGGTAACGGTGACCAGCCAATCCCTGGATGCCAACATCTATGAAATCTTTTTTGCAGTCCAGGATACCGGGATTGGCATCCCCGAGGAACGAATGGATCGCCTGTTCGAGGCATTCTCCCAGATCGACGCCTCGACCACCCGGAAATACGGCGGCTCGGGGTTGGGTCTGGCGATCAGCAAACGGCTGGTGGAGATCATGGGCGGGCACATGTGGGTGGAGTCCAAGATGGGAGAGGGCTCCACATTCCAATTCACCATCCAGGCGCGAGCCGCGCCAAGCCAGGGACGCATTCATCGCCGCGGAACTCAACCGCTGCTGCGCGGCAAGCACGTCTTGATCGTGGATGATAACGCCACCAACCGGCTGTTTGTGGCGCGCCTGCTGGAAAACTGGGGAATGACTCATCAAGCAGTTCCCAGTGGAGAACAGGCAATCCAGTGCCTGAACCGCGGCGAATCGTTCGATATCGGGCTGATCGATTTACAGCTACCGGAGATGAACGGAGGAACCCTGGCGCAAGAAATTTACCGGCTGTCCGGCTCGAAACCGTTTCCCCTGGTGATGATCACCTCGCTGGGAAAACGCGATGATTTACCCTCTGAAGAAAACTACGCCGGGGTGATCCATAAACCAATCAAACCCATCCAGCTATACAATATCCTGATGAATGCCTTGCGGGTCGAGTTGACGCCCGCCGATACCCCGCAAGAAGAAGACCTTTTTGATACCGGATTGGGAGAACGCCATCCGCTACGGCTACTGCTGGCTGAGGATAACCTGATCAATCAAAAAGTAGCCATCAACTTATTAGAGCGGCTGGGATACCGGGCGGATATTGCGGCAAATGGCCTGGAAGTGTTAGAAGCCTTGCGCCGCCAACCTTACGACGTGGTTCTGATGGACATCCAGATGCCGGAAATGGATGGGGTAGAAGCATCGCGCCTGATCCGGGAACTCCTGCCCGCCTCACACCAACCCACCATCATCGCCATGACAGCGCATGCCTTACATGGAGACCGGGAAAGGTATATCGAAGCCGGCATGGATAATTACATCAGCAAACCGGTGCGGGTGGAGCAGCTACGCGAAGTGTTGCTGGACTGTAAACCCATCCACCCACGCGGTACGAATACCCTGACCAACAGCCGCAACATGGAAGTGGTATTGAACACCAAGCTGGCACATAAAAAATCCTTTGATATCAGTATGATCGACCAGCTCAAAGCAACCGTCGGCGGTAAGTCTGAAACGCTGGCCTCATTGGTGAAATCCTACCTGGATGAAACCCCGCATTATCTGGCTTCCATGCGCGAAGCATTGGAGTTCGGGGATATCGATCGTTTTCAACGCATCGCGCATAACCTGAAAGGGCTCAGCGCGACCTTTGGCGCGATGAAACTCTCTACGATTTGCGAAGAGCTGGAGAATCTCTCCAGCAATGGAGGCCTTGAACAGGTCGGAACATTGATCGATCAGGCAGAATCTGAGTTTGACCTGGTCGCAGCTCATCTGGCTCAGTTCCACCAGGTCGAGCCATAAAACTTAATTAACCTTCATTTTCCCCACCTTTACTCCCCCCTGAAAAACCGGTAGAATCTCAATCCTATGCGCACCTCCCCCTTATCCCGCCGGGCATTTTTGCGTCTGGGTTTGCTTTCCCTCTCCGGCCTGGCATTCAGGCCAGGATTTTCTCGCGAAGATCCTCGTCAGCCATCTTTAATGGGACGGGTGACGATTGACTCAATCGATGTGCGCGCCCTGCCCGATTCGGAAAGCGAAATCGTCGGTCAACGTTTCCGCGACCAGATCATCACGCTGTATTCACGGCTCGAAGCCGAAAAAGGTCCGGCTTACAACCCCACCTGGTACCGCATCTGGGGAGGATATGTGCATAGCGCCTATATCCAGCTGGTGAAATTCAGCACCAATCCGCCTGTAAATCAATTGGATCATATCGCTCACCTGGGGGAAATTTCCGTCCCTATGACCGAAGCTTTCACTTACAGCCGCTTTGCCGGATGGGAACCGGTCTATACTTTGTATTACGAAACCACACATTGGATTACGGGTGTGGAAGAAGGGCCAGATGGTTCGGCCTGGTACAAGATGACATCCGAACTGGATAAATACCTGCATTATTTCGTTCCCGCGGTGCACGTACGCTGGATTACCAACGAGGAGATCAGCCCGCTTTCTCCACAAATCCCATCGAATGAAAAACGGATCGAGGTGGATATTCAAAATCAGACCCTCACCGCCTATGAGAGGGACACGCAGGTGTTGCAAACCAAAGTCTCCACAGGCTTGCCCAGCAACCAGCCCATCCCGGAAGGCACACGCACCACACGTGGACGGTTTAATATCGGCTCAAAATCCCCGTCCAAGCACATGGGTTCCTTGTTGACTTCCGGCGCGCCTGGCTCCTACACCTTGCCAGGTGTGCCCTGGACGTCATTTTTCATTCCAGAATATGGGGTTGCATTCCACGGGACTTACTGGCACAATAATTTTGGTTTGCCCATGAGCCACGGGTGTGTGAATATGCGCAATGCCGATGCGCGCTGGTTATTCCGCTGGAGCACACCCGTCTATGAAGGCCAGGCAACCGAAGAAATTGAGTGGGATGTGCGCGGCTTTGGTACACAGGTCCACGTTTTCTAAATAGACCAGTCGAACCTGACCGACGCCGAGCATCTTCCCAATAAACGAGCAGATTGCTGAGGCGCCAGATGGACAAGTTCACCGACCAGAAGTACCTTGTCACCGAACAATACCGGGACGCCAGGAATCTGGAGGCGCGCCTTAAGTTTCACCAACGTTTTTCAACCAGCCGGCAGCCCTGGTTTGAATGGGTATTCGACCACCTGTTGATGCTCCCCGAAAAAGCGCTGGTCCTGGAGATCGGCTGCGGAACCGGTGAACTCTGGATGCGGAACCGGGAGCGTATTCCGCCCGGCTGGGAGCTTTGTCTGGGGGATTTATCCTATGGCATGATCCAGGTCGCAAAACAAAACCTGAGGTTTCTGACCAACCAGGTTACTTTCCAGGTACTCGATGTGCAATTGCTCAAATACGCCAATGCTACCTTCGATGCAGTGATCGCCAATCACGTGCTTTACCATGCGCCCAACGTTCCCCGCGCCATCCTGGAAATTGCCCGGGTATTGAAACCGGGAGGAACGCTGTTTGCGGCGACCAACGGGATAAGCCACCTGCAGGAGCTTTATGAGATCATCCGGAATAATCCGATACTGGAACAAATTTTGCAGTCTGAAGAGCAAAGAATCCACCCGCCCGATTCCTTCACCCTGGAAAATGGCGCCGAATTATTGGCCGCCCAATTTGGCTGGGTAACCAAACATCTATTTCCAGATCGCCTGGAAGTTGCGGAGGTAGAACCTCTGCAGAAATACATCCTCTCTCTCGCTCCGGCATCTGCCCGCCAGGTAACGCCGGCATTAAATCAGGAGATACAAAAATACCTCGATAGCGTACTGGCGCAGGCAGGCGGCAGGCTGACCATTCGAAAATCGCCGGGAATGTTCATCGCCAGGAAACAAAATAACCATTCGATCACGTTTTAAACAGTGAGGAGAATATTATGGAAAACATCCTGTCAACATTGGTAGATTTAATCAGCCGCGGAGTGCAGGTAGGGTTACTGGTCGGCGTGCTGGTCGGTTCAATCACCTGGGGGTTGATGAAATCGCCGGGGGCTTTATTTCGCAGCCTATTTGGATTTATCCTGGGTTTTTTCGGGTTTGCCCTGTTTCGCGGGCAGGATGTGGCAGGCCTATGGTCGCAAATCGCCGCATCGGCCGGTGGTGCAATCCCTGAAGGTCTGGCAACGTACACCATTAACCTGGCAACCTCCGCAATTATTGCCGGTATGGCCGGTATGGCGCTGGTACTGGCAGTTGGCGACCCCGCTCACACGGTGCGTGGAGCGTTATTCGGCGGCTTAACAGGGATTTTCCTGGGGGTTGTTCTGCATGTCGTTATCAACATCACCGCCTTCCCGGTCGCTTCGATATATTACGCTCCGGGGATTGGCTTGCTGGTTATGGTGCTATTTGCCATTTTAGGAGCCGGGAGCTGAAGTAAAATGCCAGGCCGATCACTCAACCGGCGGGAATTTATAAAACTCAGCACTTTAGCCGCCTTTGGGTTTTTCCCGCGGCAGTATCGGCCATTTCTTCCTCTGGATGAACCCCTCACACCCGTGGGGATTGGCCGGGTAACCAACGCCCACCTCCGCCTGCACAAGCATGCGAGTTATAAAAGCGAGGTTGTCGGTTGGCGGGAGCGAGACGAACTGGTTGAAATCCATGCTGAAATCATGTCCCCCTCTGGACCACGGTATAACCGTCGCTGGTATCGGCTAACCGGCGGTTATGCCCACAGCGCGTATATCCAGCGTGTAGACGACGCCAGATTAAACCAACCCGTTTCCAGCATCCCCGAGGGCGGTCACCTAGGAGAGATAACCGTTCCTTATTTTCACAGTTTACGCCCGGTAAAAGGCGGCGGCTGGGAAAAGCTTTACCGGTTGTACTACGAATCGGTGCATTGGATTACCGGTGTTGACGCTGGACCGGACAACCGGCCCTGGTATCAAATTACCGATGAACTGTTACGGGTGCGGTATTACATCCCGGCAGAGATGGTACGCCTTATCCCGCCAGAAGAATTATCGCCGTTGGGAAGGGACGTTCCCGAAAAAGAAAAAAGGATTGTGGTTGAACTGAAAAGTCAGCAATTAACCGCCTATGAGGGAGAACGGGTTGCCATGCAGACCAGGGTTTCCACCGGGGTGCCAAGCAATGGGCCAACCGTCAATGGCATCCCCACCGATACCCCGCCCGGGAAATATCGGATCAGCCTGAAGGTGCCATCCAAACACATGGGCGACGGGCGGATTACCAGCGATCATACTGCCTATGAGTTGGTCGGCGTGCCGTGGACCTGTTTTTTTGTATCCACCGGCGTAGGTTTTCACGGCACCTTCTGGCATGACAATTTTGGGACACGCATGAGCCATGGGTGTGTCAACTTGCGTAACCAGGATGCTTTGTGGCTTTACCGCTGGTGTTCCCCGCAAATCGAACCGGGTGAATGGTTCCGCCGGGGAGTGGGGACGCTCGTGCAGGTTGTTTAATCTGCCGCCAAAAAAGGTGTAAGGAAATTAGTTCATCCTGAAGATATTCCGATTTTAACGATTGGCAGGCAAGCATATACCTCCCGATTTTCACAATATTTATATTAAATATCCTTATAAGATTGACAATTTTCATACTCCTTGTTATATTCAACAAGACTCCCCAGACACTATCAAACAGGACCCATGGCTCAACTCGCATCCGAACGTCAATCGAAGATCCTGGATTTATTGCGGTTACAAGGAACCGTGGAAACGAACGCGCTTGCAGAAGAATTGGGCGTTTCCACAATGACCATCCACCGCGACCTGAACAAGCTGGCTGAGGCCGGCATTATCAATAAAGTGCACGGCGGCGCCACCCTGTATAAGCCGATGGAAAAACCCATCAGCCCGGATCTCTGCCCGACCTGCGGCAAGGTGGTAAAGGAACGGACGGCATTTATCCTGCACACCGATAATGGAGATCAATACCGGGCGTGCTGTCCGCATTGTGGCTTGATGTTAATTGCCTCATCCACCAACATCAAAAGCGCCCTGGCGACCGACTTTCTGTACGGCACCATTGTCAGTATTACCCAGACCACCTTTCTGATGCATTCCAATCTGACGGTGTGTTGTTCCCCCACGATACTGACCTTCGACAAACCGGAAGACGCCATCCGCTTCCAACGCGGATTCGGCGGCACCCTGGCGGATTACGAAACTGCACGCCAGTTCATCCAGCATTCTATGCATCCCAATATGAGACCCAACGAAGTTGAGTAAGCTGATTTATTCCCGACCTGAAACCGGAGCAACAGTCGTTCCACTGCTCCGGTTTTATATTTAATAAACCAGACGATCGACCATTAACGCCAGAAACAGTAACGCCAGATACATGCTGGAATAGCGGTACATTTTCCAGGCAATTTTATTTCCCTGAAATTTCCACACCCGGTAGGCATTTACCAGCAGCATTCCACCCAAAGCCAGTGCAGAAACCAGGTAAATCCCACCGCCCAACCCCAATAACGGCAGGAACAGGGTCAGGGTAACCAGCTCGAGGGTATACAGGAAAACCTGCCAGCGAGTTTCAGCCTCACCACGCACTACAGGATACATAGGGACACCTGCGCGGGCGTAATCTTTCTGGCGAACAATTGCCAGCGTCCAGAAGTGAGGCGGAGTCCAGAGGAAGACAACCGCAAAGAGTAACAATGACGGAAAGGTAAGATTTCCTGTAGCGGCAGCCCACCCCACCAATGGTGGTATGGCGCCGGCACCGCCACCAATGACGATATTCTGGACGGTGGTCTTTTTCAATAACAGGCTGTAAAGCACCACGTAATATAAAATCCCAGCCAGCAATAACAAGGCTGCCAGGAAATTGGTATACGCCACCATTATATAAAATGCAATCAGGCTGATACCCACACCAAAAGCCAATCCCTCAGCCGGTAAAAGCCGTCCGGCGGGTATCGGGCGACGCGAGGTGCGCTGCATCCGCCGGTCATCTTCCCGATCGATGTACTGGTTGATCGCTCCTGAGCCACCGGCTGCCAGAAAACCCCCGATCAAGGTCCAGAAAGTCAATTGAAAGGATGGGAAGGATTGTGCGCCAATCACCATCCCGGCGTAGGTGGTCACCAGGAGCAATAACACGACCACCGGTTTGGTCAGCATAAACAGGTCTCTGAGCATGGGCAGAGGTTTGCGCAGAGCCCATAGGTCCGCTTCCTGCGCTTCAGCCTCAGCCGAGCGCGCTGCCAGGCCGGTCAAAACTACCAGTAGAAACGTGGTGAGCCAAATCGCCGTGGAAGTGACCGCGTGCAGGGTGACCAGATAGGCCGGGTAATCCAGCCGGGCATTCACCGCACCCATCAACGCCTGAGAGAAGAACAGCACTGCAGCAGCCGTTGCTGAAACCAGCACGCCGGGTATAGAGCGGTTGGTGCGCCAGGCCTGCACCAGCAGATATAGCATACCGAAAGCTGCCAAACCCGTCATCAGGCGATGAAACAGGTTTACCCCTTCCAGCAGTGAGGTTGGAACCAGGCGACCGTTACATAGCGGCCAACCCCCACATGCAGAGGTGGCATCCAGTGAGGTCACCAGCCAGCCGCTCAAAAACAAGGTCAGCACCAGACCCAGCATCAACCAGGTTAACCGGGCAAATGGCGATGACCAGGCGAAATTCAGGTTTTTTCCCGGGTGATAAACCGTGTAAATTAGCAAGGTTGTGGCGACCAACAAAACGCTCAGCACACCCAGAGCCAACCCCAGGTGCAGTCCAGCCGACCATTTCGAAGCGGAGATAACGGGTAACACGCCGGCTGCAATCTGGATCAGCAACAGGAAAACCCCACCGGTTAACCACGAAAAAACTTTGTCCGTAATCCCATCCTTCCTGGCAACCCACACCGTGAGCACCACCAACGGGAGGGTTAGCCCGCTGGCAAACCGGTGCAGATATTCCAGATAGGCTGATGGCTCTCCGGGCGGAGAAAAAACGCTAAAACAGGTTGGCCAATCCGGGCAACCCATTCCCCCATCGGCGCTTAATGCACTTCCCAGGACAATGACCAGAAAAACCAGCGCGGTAGACAGGATGCTCAATATAATACTGCGCGGCGGCCACACCAGGGTCTTTAGGGCTGGTAAACCGATCTGGTCAACTTCACGCTCTGCGGAATGGTATTCTTCACGAGTAGTCTCATGCATGAGATAGTATCCAGATGCTTTTATTCATGGCTGGCTCACCTGGGCCAGATCGGCATTATCTGTGGACGAGATCTGACCAGCTTCTTCCAGTTTTCGCTTTTGCCGTGCCTGATAATCCTTATAAAGAAAAATCGGGTAACCGATTGCCAGCAAACCAGCGAAACTGAACCATTGAACCGCATAACCAAGATGCGGTCCCTCGGTAATTTCGATCTTTACGGTGGTTCCGATTGGAGGCGCTTCACTGGCGCCTTCCGGCTGGCGGATCAGATATAAAGGCTCCAGCGGATAAGGCAGGCTTGCCTGGATCGCTTCCAGGTTGACACACCATAACACCAGTGTACTTTGCGCCGTGCCGGTTTCCGCCAGGCAATCGCGCACACCTAAACGCGTGGCAGATTCCGCCAGGATACCAGTTGCAGTGACTTCCCCCGGAATAATGAACCGGTCAAGATTATCCTGCTGGTAATCTTCGAAGGGTACCCAACCCCGATCCACCAGGACAAAGCGGTCCGAATTTTCCAGACGCAACGGGGTCAGGAGGTGTACGCCTAATTGATCGCGATAACTTTGATTACTGAGGATGACTTGATGTTCATAATCGAATTCACCCCGGGCAGTCGCCTGCCGGTAAAGTTGATCGGCAAGCTGGCGGGTTTCGCTGGTCGCCAGATCCAACGGCGGCAAATCCTGCACGGATAACACCTGCTGGTTAAATGATCGGCGTTGTTCCAGACGATCCAGCTGCCAGATACCCAGGCGAATCATAACGCCAACGCCGGCGAAGACCAGAAGGGTGAACAAGAGTCTCCGTTTATTGAACAATAATCGAAAAAGAAGCATGGATTATCCCTGTGAGGTACTTGATGAGTGGCGAGACGTCCGGGAGGTTGGCGAATCCGGTCCAGGTTGATCCTGAAAGTCTTGCGCCCAACCCCATTCCGGATGAAACTCCTGGGTTGGATTTCCTTCCTGATAGACGTTGTCATCATTGGCTGTTCCTTTGATTGGCCAGATGACAAAGCTATACACCAGAAAGAACATAAACAGGGGTGGAACGCCGTACCATAAGGCTGCCAGGCGGGTTTTCCAGGTTGTAGCTTCCTTTACGGTCAACCCAAAATACTTGCTGGGAGTAAACGAGCAGGTATAGGCAAATTCATTCGCCAGGTCCAGGTTAAGACTTGCGCTGCTGCCAGGCGGGATCCATAATGGCCCCAGCTCATGGGCGACTGAATCCAGGTTTTCCACCACCAGGGTATCTCCGACGACAAAGATCATTTTTTGTGGGATCTCGGCGAGATTCACGCCGGAAGCCAGCTTACCTGCGGTGCCTTCGGGAATTGTCAGCCGAATCTCCTGCGGCGGGCGGGAAATGCGCTCCTCGCGCAGCAGGTAAACAGCTTCGCTGATCCCTAACATCAACACAATCGACAGGAGCAGAATAAACATTGCCCGTTTGATCAATGCGGTCCAGATTTCAGGTTTCATCTTCGATAATCTCAGTTCTCATCCAGCAGGTACAAAATATCCTGGTACATCGCTTCGGGAGTGGAGGCAAACATATAGGTTACCCGGATACGTCCCTGCCGATCGATGGCATAGACGCGCGACGAATGATCCATCAGATATCCGGCCGGACTATCTCCATCCACTTCAGCCCTGAAAACGCCGTAAGCCTGCCAGACAGCTTCCATTTCGCTCTGGTTGCCGGTCAGACCGGTAATCCCACCGCCAAAAACCGGCAGGTAGTCCTTTAATCTTTGGACAGTGTCTCTCTTGGGATCAACCGTAAGAAATAAGAATTCCACCTCGCCGGCGCGCTCACCCAGTTTCTGGCGAATCTGGCTGAATTCTGCCAGAGTGGTTGGGCAAACGTCCGGACAATTGGTGTAGCCAAAAAAAAGGAGCAGCACTTTACCGCGCTGGTCTTCCAGGCGGTAAACCTCTCCATTATGGGAGGTCAGGCTGAAATTTGCTGCCGGTGTGGGGGGATCGATCGTGGAACCCTGGAAAGTGTGAGCGCTTTCAGGTCGAAATAAGGCCAGGCCCAGGATGGCGCCCATAACCAGAACAGACAGGAATAACGCCGTGTAGATGCGTAATCTGCCGGTAGAGAGTTGAAGCCGGGTAGAGACCTGGTCTGTAGTTTCGCTCACGTTAATTTTCCATCCACATGCCGAGAAAATAAGGGTTCGTCCAGCGATACCTGCTGCCGGTTATGGTACCCATAACAGGTTCAGAGTGGCGGCACACCCATCAGGTAGATCGCTGGATAAAAGAAAATCCAGACTACATCGACAAAGTGCCAGTAAACTGCGGCGCCTTCCACCGCAAAATGATTTTGTGGTGAATATAGCCCCTTGCGTCCATTTCGATAAATCACACCTAAAAATATCACGCCGCTAAGCACATGCAGGGCATGCATACCGGTCATCAGAAAAAAAACCGCGCCATAGACATTATTTGCCGGGTTAAGACCGGAAAATGGCCATTCATACAGCACCACGCCGAACAAGAAGATAATGCCGAGGATCATGGTCGCCAGTATGCCGTTCAAAAATATCTTCCGGTCGCCATACACCACTGCAGTTTCAGCGCGATTCATGAAAAAACTACTTAACAACAGGACTGAAGTAAGGAAAAATGCCGGCAATTGCTCCAGCTCCGGCCGGGTGGGGCCCCACAATACCACCCGGGAAACCATAATGCCTCCAAACAGGAAAACTTCGGACAGCAGGAAGATCCACAGCCCCAGCCGGTTCTTCGAGGCGCTCGCCTGAAGTTCCGCCTGCGTGGCGCTGTGGGGGAGGGTCGTTTCAACCATACCAGCCATTAATGTTCCTCCTCATCCGGGCTGAAAACACGCCCAATATGCATGTATTCCCGGACGACCATATACGCTTTGAAAACGCCAATCAGGATCAACACCCAGATCCAACCGTTACTGCTGGCGCCTACTTCTCCCAACATAAATTCGCCAATGGTCATGACCAGCAGAATAACCATAACGGTAATGCCGATCATATATTTATCGTTTTTTTGTTGTTCCAGGGCTTCGAACCCTTGAATGTCTTTTGCCATACTGACCTCCGGTAAAGTAATTCCGCTGCTTCAATCGCCTGGCGCAGCAGGAGTCGAGATAGGCCGGACGTAAATCGAGTCTTTCAGGCCGTAATCATAGGGGTTGCCAACCACCTCAATCGGGTGGTCAAAGTTATGCACCGGCACAGGTGAAGGCAACTGAAATTCGGGTGAACGGGATCGCCAGGGGTTGGCGGCTGCTTTTTCCCCATAACTTGCGCTGTAAATCAGGTTGTAGATCATCAGAGCGATGCCCAGGGCGATTACAAAAGCTGCGATGGTTACCGCCAGTTGTCCGGTCGTGATCCCCAGCGCGGCGTCATAATCGGCGACACGCCGGCGCATGCCCAGCAAGCCTACCTGCATCTGCCCCAGGGTCTGGACACTGAAGCCGACAAATTGCAGCCAGAAATGCCATTTGCCCATCCGCTCGTTGTACATTCGACCGGTCAGTTTTGGGAACCAGTAATATAACGCCGCCATAAAGGGGAAGACAAAACCTCCAAACAGGGTGGCGTGGAAATGGCCGACAACAAAATAAGTATCATGCGTGTACAGGTCGGTGGATACCAGCGCGTTGGGCGGTCCGGAAAGGCCTCCCACCAGAAAAATCATGATGGCACCCAGGGCAAATAACATCGGCGTGGGGAAAATGAGCTTTCCCTGCCAGAGAGTCGCCGTCCAACTGAAAAACTTAACCCCGGTCGGTACGGCAACCAGTAAAGTGCTGACCATAAATGGCACCCGTAAATATTCCTGCATGCCGGAGGTAAACATGTGGTGCGCCCAGACCAGGTAACCCACCAGAGCGATGCCGACCGATGAAAGCGCCACCCACTTATATCCATACAGCGGTTTACGGGCAAAAACGGGGAGCACCTCGCTGATCACACCCAGCCCGGGAAGGACGAAAACATAAACTGCCGGGTGAGAATAGAACCAGAACAGATGCTGGTAGAGGATGACATCCCCGCCTTTGGCGATATCGAAGAATCCCATATCCATGACGCGCTGTAATAGACCCATCAGGAAGGAAAGTCCAATCAACTGCGTGGCGGCGAATTGAATTAATGCGGTCGCCAGGGAAGCCCAGACGAAAACCGGCATTTTGAACATCCCCATGCCTTTTGCCCGCATTTTGAGGATGGTTACAATGATGTTGATCGCACCTAAAATACCAGAAAAACCAAAAAGGTAAACACCCAGGTAGAAGGTCACCATGCCCAGCGGGGCGCGCGTGCTGAGCGGCGGATACCCTACCCAACCGGTATCGACCCCACCCAGCGGTAAAGCAGCCAGAAGTAATAATCCACTGGGAACAGTAATCCAGAATGAAAAGCCGTTCAGCCGGGGGAATGCCATATCCTGGGCGCCGATCATTAGCGGAACCAAATAGTTCATCATGGCAGCGATACAAAGCAGGATTGCCGCCACCATGACCATGCCGTGTAATGAAAACATGGTGTTGAAACCGGTGAGACCGGCCAGGGATTCAACCTCTCCGGTGAATAATTGCAGCCCCGGAGCGGCGAGCTCCCAGCGGAAAATCAATGCAAATGTGCCGGCGAGCAGAAACAGGATCAACCCAAACACGCCATATTGCACGCCAATGACTTTGTGGTCCACAGAAAAACCCAGATATCGTTGCAGAGGGCTCCAATCGGGATTGTCATGCGTGTGCATACCCAGGGGTTTCCCGCTTGCCGCGCGATACCAATCCGTCAACGAACCAACCCCGATCATAAAGGCTATCGTTCCCAGGATGCCACCCACCGTCCAGGCTGCGTCCGGGTTCCAGATGGACAGGCCAAGCGCCAGACGGACGACCGATACCAGCGCCATGCCGGCAAGAGTACCGATCACCATGGCAAGCAAACCGCGCACCAGCCCATATTTGAACAGATCTTTCATCCTGCTCTCCTTCTGCCTATTTCAGGCTTTCTATAAACGCAATAATGTCGTCGATTTGGGTATCGCTCAAAATTTCATTAAAATTCTGCGGCATCAGGCCGGGTAAAAAGCCTTCCACAATTTGGGCATTGGGATCGAGGATGGACTCGCGCAGGTATTCAGCATCAGCGGTGCGGGAGGCGCCATCGGCAAAGACCGTCTCGCTGCCGTACAGCCCCTGCCAGCTTGGGCCGACTAACCGGGTGCCATCTAAACTGTGGCAGGCGAGACAACCATACTGGTTGGCCCAGATTTCGCCCCGAGCCACGGGATCATCCGGTAAATCGGTTTGATCGAATACCCATTGCTCAAAATCGGCTGAGGATAACACATGTACCGGAGCGGTCATATAGGCATGCTGGCTCCCGCAAATCTCGGCACAGCCAAGCACAAAATCACCGGTGCGGTTGGGAGTGATGCGTAATTGCGTTTCGCGACCGGGGAGCAAGTCCTGTTTAACCCGGAATTCCGGTACCCAGAAGGAATGGATCACATCCTGAGATTCCATACGTAACAAAACCTGCCGGTCGACCGGTAAAACCAGCTCGTTTGAAGTGATACCCTGTTCCGGATATTCAAATCGCCAGGACCATTGCTGCCCCACCACGCGGACCTCCATCGCCTGCGGATCTGGCAAAACCACTTCGGACAGGTTGAGCGAACCATACACGGCAAATCCGATAACCGTAAGCAAGGGCAGGATTGTCCAGGTCACTTCCAGCTTGTTATTGCCTTCGATATGTACTGCATCACTCTCATCGCCTTTTTTCCGCCGGAAGGCAATCACGCTGTACAGCATTAATCCGGTGATCAATGCAAACAGCGAGGCGATGGCGATCCACAATACACTGAAAGCCTGATCGATCGGGATTGCCTGCAGGCTGGCCGGCTGAGTGAGCAACCTTGCATTGCGCAACCCCACGATACCCCCTGCCGCGATTAACAAAACCAGAAATATTGCACCAATCCAATGCTTCATCTTTCCGCTCCTCACATCCGGCGCTGCGTAGCTTGTGTGTTTTTGTGACTCTTCAGGAGAGGCTTCCGTCCATTCACTTAACCACTCATCAATCTGGGAGGCGGCGATATTGCGCCGGTCATAGACCATGGCCTGATCTCCGCCCTCTTTTAATGAAAGCAAGACAAAACGGATCTTCCCCGAGCTTTCCATAAAATGCGCCAGAAAGTCTTCTCGGTTGAGGGTTTCATCGTCGTAATCCACAATCACCAGGTCAGGTTGAAGCTGCTGGATTGCCTGAAAGGCTTCAGCTGTGGAACTGACCACACCCAGAACAGCAACATCGCCGGCCTGGCGTTCCTGCAACAGGCGCGTCAGGCCCCGGGCGAATAAAGGGTGGCTGGAAGCAATTAATACCCTGCGGTTTACGGATTGAGTGTCTGACATCGAGAAAGTAAACAGTCTGGCAGGTCGTTTATGGCGGATAAATTACGCCCTGAATATACCAAAACCAGTCTGGAATGTCTGTCAACCGAGTTTTATAAGGGTACGATCTTGAGGTACACAAAAGGGTGAATGTTTTATCACCCAACGCTAAGAAAAATGGGTGAAAATTAAAGCCCTCCGGAAGGTGAAAACCTCCGCGGAGGGCATTTTATTACGTTCCAGGTGAGATTACTGGCGCAGTAAACCCATCGCAGTGGCTTTACTTACCGCTTCGGTGCGGTTGCCTGCATCCAGTTTTTCCAGAATACGGCGAACGTGTGTTTTAACAGTATTTTCCGAAATAAACAGGGTATCAGCAATCTGAGAAGTGGTTTTGCCCTGAGACAGGCATTCCAGCACTTCGATTTCCCGTTTGCTCAGGCCGGCATCCGGGACATAACCCTGTTTGGAGATGACCGCTTTCATCACCTGCGAGGTGATATCCGGGGAGAGGATGCCTTTGCCTTCGGCGACAGCCAGAATAGCTTTTTTCAGCTCATCGGGTTCTGCATTTTTTAATAAATATCCATCCGCCCCGGCATTTATCGCCCCAAACAGGTCTCCCTCATGTTTTGAAATGGTCAGCATGAGGATCTTGGCTTTGGTTTTTTTCTTTAATTCACCGACGGTTTCCACCCCATCCATAACCGGCATATTAACATCCATTAAAACTATGTCCGGCTGTGTTTCGACAACGACCTGTAGCGCATCTCTGCCATTGCCGGCTTCGCCAACCACATCAAATTCCGGATAATCAGCCAGAAGATTAACCAGACCTGCCCGGAAAAGGGCGTGGTCGTCAACGATAACCAGGCGGACACGTTTCGTCCGTCCCACTAATTCAACAGACATTTTTCAGGCTTTCTCCTTTTTCGGAGCATATACTCCGATACGTATGGTAGTTCCTGCTTTAGGTTTACTGATCACCTGGAAATCCGCGCCGATCAATTCGGCGCGTTCACGCATCCCCCGCAACCCATACTGGGTGGCGCGGGAAACTTCATCCGGGGAGAATCCGCGGCCATCATCCTGAATTTCCAGCATGATTTCTTCCGGTAAACGGCGGCACTCGACGATGACCTGTGTGGCATGGGCATGCTTACGCACATTACTCAGCGCTTCCTGGACGATACGGATTAGCTGCACCTGAACTTCGGGAGGCAATTCCTGCAACATGCCACAATTCCGTTTTTCGGTTGTGATTTGAGATGCTTCTTGCAGGTCAGCCAGTTGCTCCTCCAGCCAGCGTTCGACACCCTCGTCATCCGGGCGGGTGCGTAAGCCATCGATCGCACTCCGCACTTCCAGATACGCTTCGGCCAAGGTAGCATAGCTGGTGCTCAGACCTTCCGCCAGGCGCTGATAGTCGTTACGGGTGAGATAATTTTGCAGTTGGGCGACCTGTAATTTTAGGAAACCCAGTGTTTGCGCCAGCCCATCGTGGATTTCCCGCGCCAGCCGGGCGCGTTCATCCAGCATGGTCTTTGTCTCCACCTCGGAGAGTATCGTGGCGTTGTTCACCAGCACAGCCAGATGCCCGGCAAGGACGCTGAGCAATTCCAAATGGCGGTGGGAAAAGCTGACTGATTGGGTGCTGCCGGCGAGAATGGAGCCAAGCGAAATGCCATCCGGGAGGAGTAACGGCGCTACCAGCACAGCACGGATATCTACACCCTTCTTCCGGTTACCGGCCAGGTCGCTCATCATCAATGGCTCGCGGGAGGCGTGGCAGGCCTGCATCAGGCCTTCCGCCAGGTTGAATATCTCCGGAGTCAGGTTGCCATGCTGTAAGCGGATGTGCCTGCCGCCAACCCCTTTTTCCTGGACGAAAAGCAAAATAAAGTCGGCTTCGAGCGTGGCAAGGATGTGAGCGAGCATGCCACCCAGCAACCCTTCGAGATCCGTTTTCTGGCGGACCGCCTGCAAATGCTGCAGGACGGCTTTCTCTCTTTGGCGCAGCCGTAAACCTTCCATCGCCAGCGCGGTTTCATCGACAATTGCACTCAACAATTCCCTGACCTGTGCAGGCAAAGGTTGTTGATCCGCCAGATACAGGGTCAACATGCCAATTTTGCGGTCACCCCGCAAGAGTGGTAAGCAGTGGATATGTTGAATGGCCGGGAATTCAAGTTGAAAGGCGCTATCCAGCAGGGGACAGACTTCCCCGTGCGCCGCTCCCAGACGTTCACAGGTGCGGCAGCGTTCCAGAGAATTACGGGTAGCAAGATGTTCAGCCCAGGGATCCATTATTGTGGGGGGCAGGATACCCCGGCTGGTGGCTGCCAGTGGTTGTTCACGTTCATCGAAGGGAACAAACGAAGCTCCACTGGCCTCGCTGGCCTCCAACACCAGGGTAAGCACGGCGTTGATGATTTCCGCCTCACTCTCAGCATTCACCAACTCGCGCCCGAATTGAAGCACGACTTGTTGCTGTTTATTCAATAAGTCGAGCTGTTCCTGTTGGCTTGCGGAAAGCGCCTGGTGGCCAGCACGCTCTGCGGAGGAATCTAATGCCCAGGTAACCACTAAATATAGAAGGATGAATAAAGCCAGGAAATGAAGGATAATCCAGCCGCGGTTCCCAAAAACCTGTGGCCAGATTAATCGTCCGATTTCGAAGCCGGTAACTACCCCCAGGGTCAAAATCACCAGGCCAGTTCGCCACCCAACGTCTGACCACCGGGAACGCTGCCAGTTGTAGAACACCTTCATATGGTAATTTTATCCCAATGCAGAATGGTTACACCCGGAGCAGCTATTCTTCGTGCAATACCAGCGCGGAATTATAACCCATTTGGGTGAACCAGATTTCATCACTACTACGCATTGAAATCTGGCATTGCCTGGGCTATGATGTTTTTCAGGGTATGGGTTGGTTGGTGATGCAGTGAACGCCAAAATCGCCGCAGGTGTCTCGACCAGATGGGCGACCCTTCTGGCGAGGCGCAAGTCTCCTGCGGGGATGGGCAAACCAGCAGGAGGAAGGTTTTATGGGACTGGGGCTGCCACTTCTTCATGGGCAGCCCCAGTTCGTATTAATCATTTAACTCTACCGTCAGACCTGAGCTTTCAGCACGTCCAGCACTTCAGCCGAATGATCCGCCGGGCGCACGTCCTTAAATTCTTTCAGGATTTTTCCATCCGGGTCAATCAGGTAAGTGGTGCGTAAGACGCCTTCGTAGGCGCGCCCCATATATTTCTTCGGTCCCCAGGCTTCGTAAAGCGAACAAACTACGTGACCCTCGTCCGCTAACAAGGGGAATGGTAAGCCATACTTGGCTTTAAATTTCGCGTGCGAGGCGGGCGTATCGGGGCTGACGCCCAGAATTTCAACGCCAGCTGCCTGGTAAGCAGAATAATCATCGCGGAAATTACAGGCTTCCTTGGTACAACCCGGCGTATCATCTTTGGGATAAAAATAAAGTACCACCACCTTACCACGATAATCGGCCAGACGGTGCAGAGTGCCATTTTCATCAGGCAGGCTAAAGTCCGGTGCCAAACTGCCTTCGCTAAGTGCCATTTTTCCTCCTGGTTGGTGAATTAGAAGTATCCGAACCTGTAGGTCAATGCTCAAATCCGCTTCACGCCAATTTTCTGCAAAGCTTTTTCCAAAACCTCCACCGTTACCGGTTTTAGAATGGTCAACAGTGCTCCCGTCTGGCGTGCCTTTTCGGCGGTTTGAGGCTGATCATCTGATGTGACCATAAAAACCGGTATATCCTGAAGATGCGCTTCCCGGCGGATATAAGCCAGCACCTCGTACCCGCTGACGCCGGGCATATTGATATCTAAAAATATTATATCCGGTGTAGCCTTACTTAATTCCTGCAAGGCGCTGCTGGCCCCATATACAGCGGTGGCATTGACCTCAAGCAATCGCAATATATCACATAAACCATCCGCCATCTGGCGGTTATCATCAATCACCAAGGCTTTCAACATTATTCCTGCTCCGATGAAAAAATATGTTCACCCATATGGGATACGTCATACCCCGGCAAGTTTGCCGCTGCCTGGCGAAATTCTTTGCCTCGGATAATCTCCAGCAGGGGCGCTAACAAATCACTTGAGTAAAACCTGCTGGGAATAACCAGATCGTAGCGCTCCTGATACAGCGGTATGAATTCCAGATCCAGGGCTATCGCGGCAGCTTTGATGCCCAAACC
>JAGUYX010000161.1 GCA_020061145.1 Anaerolineales bacterium
GCTCGGCTGGCGCGGAAGACCCAGCCTGAAAGAAAGCATTTTTGGCAGCATGCTGGATGAAGTTATCTGGCACGCAAAAATCCCGGTTCTGGTCGGGCGGCTGACAACCGCCATTTATGGCGTCCAACAGGTACTGTTAGCCATCCCTTCCCGCAGCCTGCCGCCTAACGCGATCCGGCGCACTCTGGAGACTGCTTTTTTACTGGCGGATGGATTGAACGTGCCCTTGTTGATCCTTACCGAGCCATCCTACCAGGAGAAAATTCATGCCCGGCTGGCAAAAATGGATCTGTCTTTGCCTTATGAAGTCAAACCGCTCCAAGGGTCTCCTCTACGGACATTGGTGAGCCATGCCAGCATGAATAACCTGATCGTTCTACCTACGCTCGGCGATCGTAAACGCTTTGTCGCCAGTCTGGGCGACCTGCCCGAACGCCTCACGCTGGCTACCAGCGGGAATATACTGGTGGTTCATTTTCCAAGGTGACAAAGGCCAACCGCCGGATATACATGAGAGTCTAAATCTCGCGTTCCGGAATAAAAAAACTCCGGGGAGATCGCGGGATCTCCCCGGAGTGATAACGATTAGGTAGCCTTTTTCAGTCGCCCTGGCCAGGTTCCAAAACGCCGGCCGGGGTAGCTTCGGTTTTCTCGAACAGCTTACCGGGCTGCCAGGGAGTGCCCAACAGGGGTAATGCCCAGCGGTCCAAACCCCACCAGCCAGCCGTCTTCCAGGCCAGGATCAACAGGATGGCCAGGGTGAACATTACCGGATTGGTGCTGGCAGTGCCGGCCATCATGAAATTCCAGTTCATAAAGCCGCCAAAGAAAGCGGCAATGCCGGTGAACAGGCCCAGGATCAGAGCAATCCCGATGAGGAACTCGCCAGCCACGACCAGCTTGGCGAACCAGGTGTAGGCCTGGCTATCCAGCATGGTTTGGAGGAAATTGCGATACCATTCAAAGGTAATCGCCGGGCGCGCAGGCGCTTCGGGGATGGCGACAGCACTCTCCCAGAAACCCTTCAGGGCGTCGCCGGTCTGGGTCCAGGCCGGGTTGGTCACTTTGCCATAAAAGGCTTTTAACCACGAGTAACCGACATAAACACGGATGATCAGCCATAACCAGGCCCAGCGCGGGCTGCTGATCAGGTTCTCAAACCAGGCCGGGTTTTTGAAATTGGCGGGTACGGATTTGACGCTAGCAGACATTTTGTTCTCCTCAAGTTTATGTGAGTGAAATTTGAATACCTTGACCATGATTATCAACAAAAAAAGGCCTGCGAGCGAGAGTGATTCGACGTAATCAGGGTCAGGCATTTTTGCCTAATCCCGGCAGAGTGAGATTGCCCTATCTCTCCCTTTCCGATTTTTCTATTCAGGAATCTGCCGTCCCCGGTAAAGCGAATTGAAAAATCGCCTTTCTCCGGGGGAAATGAAAAGGTTCCTGCCCGAGGGAAGCCTGGTTATTGCTGCGCCAGCCAGGGCAAAAAGGATCCATGCAGATAGTGGATTTTTCTCGCTTACCTTGACATATTGGGGATTCGGCGTACAATGAAATCCCGAGATGAGACCCATCCGGAAACCGAAAAACACCCAGAAACCCCGAACGCCCCGGAGCATTTGCTCATGCGGGCGTTTTTTTTGTCTGGCGCCAGCGAAAGAACATCCGTATGCTTAAATTACCCGGATTGATCGATCCCCATGTCCACCTGCGCGAACCCGGCGGCACCCATAAGGAAGACTGGGATAGCGGCACTGCCGCCGCCCTGGCGGGCGGCTTCACGCAGGTGCTGGCGATGCCCAACACCCAGCCGCCCATCACCGGAAACGACGAGCTGGCGTTGACCTTGGCGGCTGCCGCCCGGAAAGCGCGCTGCGATTATGCCGTTTATCTGGGTGCGGGCGCCGAGAATGCCCACGATTTACCTGCCCTGGCGCCACAGGCAGCCGGACTCAAAATGTATCTGGACCAGACGTACGGGCCGTTACGCCTGGATGAGATGAGCCTGTGGATGGCGCATTTTGAAAACTGGCCGCGACACCTGCCCATCGCAGCCCACGCGGAAGGACGTACCCTGGCTGCGATCCTCCTGCTGGCAGCCTTGTATGATCGATCGCTGCACCTGTGCCATGTCTCGCGCCGGGAAGAAATCCTGCTCATCCGCAAAGCCAAAGAACAGGGGTTGAAGGTCACCTGCGAAGTCACTCCACACCATCTGTTCCTGACGGAAGACGATTTGCCCCGCCTGGGGAACGGGCCCGGCGAAGTGCGCCCCACCCTGGCAACCCGCAGGGATCAACAGGCCCTGTGGGACAACCTGGATGTCATCGACTGTTTTGCTACCGACCACGCCCCGCACACCCTGGAAGAAAAAGACAGCGCCAACCCGCCCCCGGGCTATCCCGGGTTAGAAACTGCCCTGCCGTTGTTATTTACTGCGGTGCACCAGGGACGCCTGAGCCTTGACGATCTGCTCCTACGTATGGTCGCCAATCCCCGGCGCATCTTCCAGCTACCGGAGCAGCCAGAAACCTGGGTTGAGGTCGATACCGACGTCCGCTGGGAAATCCGCGCCAGAGATACGTTCACCCGTTGCGCCTGGACGCCCTTCGAAGGCATGCCGGTGCAGGGAAAAGTCCGGCGGGTGGTGTTGCGCGGCCAGGCTGTCTACCAGGATGGTCAGGTGCTGGCCAGACCCGGCAGCGGAATGAATATCCGGGATAGAAATTACAGGTTATCAAGCAAGCCATAATCCAACACAGAAATCCCGCTGGTTTTTCCGGCGAAAATACCTGGAGGAAAAAATGTCCACCTATCTCCCCCCCACGCGCAACCACAGTCCCTACCTGCCGTTCGGCGACCAGCGCGGCGCCCCTTTCTACGGCAAGGATATCCTCTCCGTCAAACAGTTCTCCAAGAGCGACCTCGATTACATTTTTGGCGTGGCTCACGAAATGAGCGAGATGGTGTCGCGAGTGGGCACCTTCGACCTGCTCAAAGGTAAAATCCTGGCAAACCTGTTTTACGAGCCTTCCACACGCACCTCGTCATCTTTCACCTCCGCCATGGAACGTCTGGGCGGCAGCGTCATCCCGATCAACGAAGTGCGGTATTCGTCGGTATCCAAGGGTGAATCGCTGGCGGATACTGTGCGCACCCTGGAATGTTATGCGGATGTGATTGTTTTACGCCATCCTGAGGTTGGCGCATCGGCCCAGGCAGCCCGGTACGCGCGGAAACCGATCATCAACGCCGGCGATGGGGTCGGCGAGCACCCCACCCAGGCGCTGCTCGATTTGTTTACCATCGTGGAAGAACTGAACCAGGTGGACGGCCTGACGGTTACCCTGCTGGGCGACCTGAAATACGGCCGCACAGTGCACTCGCTTGCCCGCCTGCTTTCATTATATAATGTACGCATCAATTACATCTCGCCCGACATTCTGCGTATGCCGGCGGAAATCGTAGCGGAGCTGGATGAAAAAGGCATTCCGCAGGCTGCTTACAATACCCTGGATGAGGTATTACCCGAGACCGATGTCCTGTATGTCACCCGGGTGCAAAAAGAGCGTTTTGAGGACCTGAACGAATATGAACAGGTGCGGGGGGCATACGTCATTTCTGCCGAAACCTTGTTAGCAGCCAGGGAACGGATGATCGTTATGCATCCTTTGCCGCGCGTGGGTGAAATCAGCATGGACGTGGATGAAGATCCGCGGGCGGCATATTTCCGCCAGATGGAATACGGTTTATACGTACGTATGGCTCTGCTGGCGATGGTGCTGGGTAAAGCCTGATCCCGGGACACCCGGCTGAACGGAGGTTCCATGGTGAGTTTCTTCGAGCGCGTCGAGTCACGCGCCAGGGAAATCGATTCATTACTGTGCATCGGCCTCGATCCGCATGAGGAAGACCTGCCTTCCCATGACAGCCTGCTGGTTCGCTCGGCGCGCGATATCCAGATGGCGCGCGCTGCCCAGGAATATTGCATTCGCCTGATCGAGGCCACCTCCGATTACGCTGTGGCTTTCAAGCCGAATATCGCCTTTTTTGAACAATATGGGGCGCGCGGGATGGCTGCACTGGTAGAAGTGATTGCCGCCATACCTGCAAAAATCCCGGTTATCCTGGACGCCAAACGCGGCGATATCGCCTCCACTGCAAAGGCGTACGCTACCGCCGCCTTTGACAGCCTGGAAACCGACGCCATCACCCTGAACCCGTATCTGGGATACGATGCTTTGCAGCCATTTCTGAAAAATCCGGATAAAGGTGTGTTTCTGCTTTGCAAAACCTCCAACCCGGGCGCCAGTGATTTGCAAGATCTGACCGTACAGGGCGCACGCGGCGCGCCGCCGATGATGCTTTACGAAACGGTCGCCATGCTGGCGCGCGCCTGGAATGAAAAACAAAATATCGGGTTGGTGGTAGGCGCGACCCAACCGTATGCCCTGGCGCGAGTACGCGCACTGGTGCCGGATATGTGGTTCCTGGCGCCGGGAATTGGGACCCAGGGCGGCGAAATTCGCGCTGCCTTGCAGGCGGGATTAAGGTCGGATGGCCTGGGGATGCTGCTGCCTGTCTCGCGCACCATTGCCCGGGCTGCCGATCCACGCCAGGCGGCGGAATCCCTGCGTGACCGGATCAACGGTGAACGCCTGGCAATTTCCATGGGGCAGGGTAGCTGGCTCCCTTCCGCCGATACGCTCACACCCCAACAAAAGGATGTGGCGTTGGGGTTGTTGCGCGCCGGTTGCGTGCGCTTTGGTAAATTCACACTCAAGTCGGGTATCCTCTCGCCCATCTATCTGGATCTGCGCCAGCTTATCAGCAACCCGGCTCTGCTGGCCCAGGTTTCAGCGTTATATGTCCCTCTTCTGCGAGAGCTGGAATTCGACCGCCTGGCAGCTTTGCCCTACGCCGCCCTGCCCATCGCCACCACAATCAGCCTGCAAACCGGGCTGCCGATGATCTATCCGCGTAAAGAAAGCAAAGAGTATGGCACCCGGGCAGAGATCGAAGGTGAGTTCAAGCCCGGAGAACGGGTGGTGATTATCGACGACCTGGCGACTTCAGGGGAAAGTAAACTGGAAGCCATCCAGAAGCTGGTCTCCGCCGGATTGCGCATCGCCGGGGTGGTGGTGCTGATTGACCGCGAGTCTGGCGCAGCCGAATCGCTGCGCCGCGCCGGCCTGGAAATGCACGCCGTCTTCAAGCTCAGCCGGTTGCTCGACCTGTGGGAAGAGAGCGGCGACGTGCCTGCCAAATACCTGCATGCCACACGTCTCTTCCTGCAACAAACCCTGGACGTCTGAGGCTTTTTCTTCCCGCATGTACCGGTTCATCCGCCCGCTGCTTTTCCGGTTACCCCCTGAACGCGCCCATAATCTAACCGTTTCTCTATTACGCCTGGCGGGAGCATTTGCGCCGCTACGCAATCTGCTGGCTGCTTCTTTTCGCGCGGCGGATCTGCCGGTGGAGGCTTTCGGTTTACGGTTTCGCAACCCGCTCGGCCTGGCTGCCGGATACGATAAAGACGGGCTTGCCTGGCGCGGATTGGCAGCGCTGGGTTTCGGTCACCTTGAATTGGGCACCGTCACCCCACGCCCGCAGCCCGGCAATCCCTCCCCGCGAGTTTTCCGCTTACCGGAAGATCAGGCGCTGATCAATCGCATGGGCTTTCCGGGGCGCGGCGCGAACTTTTTGGAACCGCGTTTGCAGGGATACCGCCCGGAGGGATTGGTGCTGGGTGTCAATATCGGCAAAAACAAGGACACCCCCCTGGAATTCGCCCACGAAGATTATCTGAACCTGCTAAGGACTTTTGCTCCGCTGGCAGATTACCTGGCCATCAATGTCAGCTCCCCAAACACGGCAGGCTTGAGGGATTTGCAGAACCGGGCACAGTTACACCACCTGCTCATGGTTCTAAACGCCGGGCGCCGGGAACTGGAAGACCAGCTTGAGAAACGAGTGCCCCTGCTGGTCAAGCTTGCGCCCGATCTGCCGACCGCAGATCTGGAAGCCGCCCTGGAGGTGATCCTGGAACACAAAATGGATGGCGTGATCGCCACCAACACGACTGTCAACCGGGAAAGCCTCAAGTCAGGCCGGGCAGATGAAAGCGGGGGCTTGAGCGGCGCGCCTTTACGCGAGCCGAGCACTCGTTTGGTAAAGCAAATTCACACCCTCACCCGCGGTAAATTGCCAATCATCGCCGTCGGGGGTGTGATGGAACCCGAAGACGCCCGGGAAAAACTCGCCGCCGGCGCCACCCTGGTACAGCTTTACACCGGTCTGATATACCGCGGGCCAGGATTGGTCAAGAAGACCCTGAATTATTTGAACGCCTCCCTGCCGGCTTTGCAAACAGAAGAGGCGAAAATCAGTCCCAAATACCCCTGAGGTTGTGTGTAATCAAACGTATAAAAGCCAGATCGCTCCCTGAAGTTGGGAGCTATCTGGCTTGTCGAAAGAACGAATTTTCAGCGTTTCAAGCGATTTTATGGAATATGATTGACAAAGCGGTAAGTCCCGTCTTCGGGCTGGGTAATTTCCGAGGAAGTGCCCACCACCTGAAACCAGGTATTCCCCGGTTTGAAAGGAAAGGCGTTCCCGGAGGCATCCACCAGGGTCAGCAGTGCGCTGGCAGACGGTCGCGACCAGCTCACCTGGAACACCTGCCCATCGCGGAAAAGAAAGGCGTTGCCGCCGCCCAGCAGGTTAATATCGATAATTTCACTGTTGCCGGCGCGGTATACATAAGCATGCTCCGCCACCACAACCACCACATTGGCTGCGCTGACCGGCTCCTCGGTTTCCCGCTCAACCAGTAATTCGTATTCTTCGCCCTCGCCAATATCCAGGCGGGTATCCTGGTAGCGCTGGTAACGCCCGCTTTCCGGGTCATATTCCCAGCGGTTGTAGGCATCCGCCGAATAGCGAATGCTCACCTGGAGGCCATCTTCCCCGCCGGTGGGGATTTCAGAAGTGAAATACATTCCCGTCAGGTCGGGGCGACTGTTGGCCAACCCCTCGGATTCGATTTTCTCACGGATCGCTTCCGTGCCAGCCAGCAACAGATTCTGACCATCGGGATCTATGCGGCACATCGGATTCTCCACGCTGGGTGGGCAGGCAGCCGGAGAACCCTCCAGCACCAGATAAGGCGCATACGCGGCGCTAAATAAACGCTGGTTGATGCGCGCATCGGCGCTGCCATAGGCGAAAATGCTTTTATACATCTGGATCAGCGCATCGTCTGGCAGGCGGGCAGAGCGGATCGGCCCGAATTCTTCCACATCGGTTCCGTAAAACAGGGTATGCAGGCGGGTGATCCCCCCGTTGTGATAATACTCCCAGACCAGGTCAGCCGAATTGATGCCGATCGGGGGGCGCCCATAGCGGGGATATAACTGGATTTTGGTGGAAACCGGCCGGCGGTCGAGCAGTTCCGGGCCATTCACCTGCAGACCGGTTAATGGATTTACATCGTCCGGAAAATCGACAGGCCCAACCTCAATCACAACCGGGGTGGGCGTGTAAGTCCGGGTGGCGGTAGGCGCCTGAGTGGGCGTGCTCGTGGCGGTTTGAGTAGCCGTAGGTGCGGCGGTTTCTGTGTTTGTCGCTGCAGGGGTCGCGTCAGGTGTGACGCTGCCTCCACAGGCGCTGAGTAATAAAATCACAAACAGCGCCAGGGTTGTATATCTAAGCATGGTACCTCTCCGTAATGTGTGTCGTATTCCAACCATTTTTTCTCTTTTACGTTGGATAACCTGGTTTCGGTTGTATCGATTTTGTTACCAGGCAATCGTCGCCAATCATACCGCGGGCGCTGCACTTTGCCAATTGTAATTGGCGGGTGAAGGAAAACACCCTATAATGGACGCAGATGGAAACCAAACCGTTCCCCGATTTACCAACGGATTTATCTTTACCCGGACAGCGCAAATCCTGGAGCTGGCGCGGGTTGTTGTTTGGAATGCTGGGGCTGGTAGTGTTGATCTGGTTGAACAATACCCCTCCAGGCCTGCTGGGCAAGGCGGATGCACTGGGTTATGCCGTCTGTCACCGTATCGATAGCCGCTCGTTTCATCTGGGTGAGCGGGCTTTGCCCTTATGCGCCCGTTGCTCAGGCATGTATCTCGGGTTTGTCACCGGATGGGTATGGCTGGGATTAACCCGCCCGGCTGCCGGAGGGTTTCCTCCCCGCAGAATCATGGTCGTTCTGGCAGGCCTGGGGTTACTGTTTGCCATCGACGGATTGAATTCCTATGTGCAGTTGATTCCGGGGATTCAAGGTTTATACCCTCCCCATAACACCCTGCGGCTGTTGACCGGCAGCGGCGTGGGCTTATCCCTGGCGATGATCCTTTTCCCGGCGTTTAACCAGACTGCACTGGCAGCGTACCGGGCGTACGCCGGGGTGAGCAATTTCCGCCAATTAGCCGGGCTGTTGCTGGCCGGAATGGCTGTCAACCTGCTCGTCCTGTGGGAAAATTCACTGGTTTTATATCCGCTGGCGCTGATCAGTGCCGGCGGCGTCCTGTTCCTGCTCAGCCTGGTGTACAGTATGATCGGGATGATGGTTTTCAAAGCTGAAAATCGGATCCGGCATCCCGTCCAGTTCGTTTTGCCGCTGGCGGGCGGCTTGCTGCTGGCATTGATCCAGATTGCCTTGATCGATCTGATCCGCTATTATCTTACTGGCACCTGGCACGGTTTTACCCTGGGTTGATTCCCTTCAAGGGCGGGTATCCGCCCTCAAAGCGAGAAGATTTGGGTGTTCGGGAGGAGAAATCGGAATGGATATCTTTTCTGCTTTTGGGCTTTCGGCCAGTGCGGGTCTGAACGCTTATATTCCCCTGCTGGTCGTCGCTCTGATGGCCAGATTCACCAACCTGATCCAGCTTGACCCGCGCTGGGAAGCGCTCACCAGCTGGTGGGTGATTGGCCTGCTGGTTGTGCTGGCGTTGATCGAGTTTTTCGCCGATAAAGTCCCGGCAGTTAATCACATTAATGATGTGATTCAGACGGTTATCCGCCCGGTTGCCGGGGCAATCCTGTTTGCAGCCAGCGCCAAAGTGATCACCGAAATTCACCCGGTCCTCTCCCTTTCGGCCGGGTTGATCGTGGCCGGCGCGGTGCATGCGGTGAAATCCCTGGCAGTCCGACCGGCGGTCACCGCGACCACTGCAGGCGCCGGGAATATACCCGTTTCTATCGCTGAGGATATCCTTTCTACCCTCGTGTCGATTCTCTCCGTCGTTTTGCCGGTGGTGATCAGTGTGGGCCTGATCCTGTTGACCGCCCTGATCCTCTGGTGGTTATGGCGGCGATACCGGCGGGAAAGAATGACCCCCACTCCATAACACCATCCAGTTGTGCAATCACCAGCGAGCATATCTCTACGCTTAAGCACCGTTTCCTGACCCCAAAGAGAGGAGTAGCGAGATGACCGAACAAGCTGAACCTGCTTTTGAAGAAACCCCAACCTTACCTCAGAACAGTACCCTGGCGCTCGTCAGCCTGATTGCGGGAGTGGCAAGCTGGACAGTCCTCCCCTTCTTTGGCGCCGTCATCGCAGTCGTCACCGGTCACATGGCGAAAAAAGAAATCCAGGCGAGCAATATGGCTCTCCAGGGAGATGGTTTTGCCACTGCCGGCCTGATTATGGGTTATCTGAACCTGGCGGTCGGTTTATGTTTCTGCCTGCTGATCCTGGCCGCGCTGCTCTTTTTAATCCCGGCGGTAACGATTCGCACTTCCTTGCTGATGGTGGGTGTTTAGCCAGGAGTATCGCCGGTTTTAAAACGATGCTGCAAGTCTGCCAGCGCGGTTAATGCCTGCTGGCGAGTTTCCTCATCCAGATTGAGGTCGGCAAACTCATCCTCATCCAATACCCGTTGTTGCCCATCCGGGTAAACCAGCAGATCCAGCGCCAGGTCGCGCCAGGTCACCTCGTGGTCCTGGATTTCTGCCGGGCAGCTGATGTTGCAATACCAGCCTTTTAAACGGCCATCCTCACGATCGCGAATTTCATAGGTGTTATACCAGCGGTCGGTGTAATAGGTTTCGATAAAACGGTCATTCCGCTGCAGCAGGATGCCATAGACATCCGCCTGCTCCAGGGTGAACAGGGCTTCCAGCTGGATAAACTGTTCTCCACGCCTCAACTCCCGGCCCCAATAACGGTAGGTTTCGTCGCCGGCAGGGTTTAGCTTACGCACCAGTATCTCAGGCGATGTTTTCTCCATGTACTCTCCCTTCCTGGCATTCAAGGGCAGACACCCGCCCTGAAAGTTGGAGGATTCAGGTGAAGTGTTATCCAGGTGGATTTACTTTTCAATCGGCGCGCCAACCAGATTGCCCCATTCCGTCCAGGAGCCGTCGTAATTTTTGACCTCCGGATAACCCAGCAGATATTTTAATACAAACCAGGTATGCGAGCTACGCTCGCCAATCCGGCAGTAAGCAATTACCTCGCCGTCCGGGCGCACGTTCTGACCTTGATAAAGCTGGCGAAGCTCATCTGCTGATTTAAAAGTGCTGTCTTCTTCCCGGATAGCTTTGCTCCAGGGAACATTCACTGCCCCGGGGATATGACCACCCCGCGTGGCGCCTTCCTGCGGGTAATTGGGCATGTGGATCAGCTCGCCGGTGTATTCCTGAGGAGAGCGTACATCCACCAGCGGGAGACCCTTTTTGATGTGATCGAACACATCATCCCGGAAAGCGCGGATCGAGTCATCGCGCGGATTGGCTTTATACTCCGTACGAGGATATTGAGGCACTTCACGCGTCAGGGGACGTCCTTCTTTTTCCCATTTTGCCCGCCCGCCATCCATAATTTTTTGATACTGGTGCCCATAATATTGGAAGAGCCAGAATGCATAACAGGCGAACCAGTTGCTTTTATCCCCGTAAAACACCAGGGTGGTGTCATTGCCGATGCCCAACCGAGAGCATAAATCCTCGAACGCTTCACGCGAAAGGAAATCCCGGCGGGTCGGGTCCTGCAGAACGGTAAACCAGTCTACTTTTACCGCGCCGGGAATATGGCCGGTTTCATATAACAGGGTGTCCTCGTCCGATTCAATAACCCGTATATTGGGATCCTGCAGGTGCTGGGCTACCCATTCGGTAGATACCAGAAAATCAGGAAAAGCATAACCGTTTGCCATACGATCCTCCTGTCGCCTTGTTTTATTTTTATGAATATATTATAAAATATTGTCGGGTTCGTCAAGCAGAAAGGATTTGGATTGCCTGTTGAGGCTCAAAACAGATTTCGACCGGTTGCCCGGCTTTGGGAACGGACAGCCGGGAGGGCAGCTCGAATACCAGGCGCTGCCCGTGAGCTTCGACAATTACCCGCTGCTGCTGACCGCGAAAACTGGATGCGACCACTTCTGCGGTGATCCGGCAGGTGGCGTCTTCATCCAGAGTCACGGCATCCGGGCGCAGCAACACCTTCACGGTTTCTCCTGCGGGAAGAGACTGGGAGAGCGTTCCGCCTGGTAACGGAATGGTCCACTCCCCCAAAACCGTTTTGACCTCGATTCCCCTGGCGTTCGATGAAATTTGCGCCGGGAAGATGTTTTCCATCCCCAAAAAACGGGCGACAAATTCATTCCGGGGCTGCCAGTAAATTTCGGCGGGCGTACCCTGTTGCACGACCCGCCCCTGATCCAGCAAAACCACGCGGTCGGCAATCACAAAGGCTTCTTCCTGGTCGTGGGTAACGTAGATGGCGGTTTGCGACATCTCCTGCAGGATACGCTGCAGGTCCACCACCAGGCGTTCACGGAGCAGGCGATCCAGGGCGCCGAGCGGTTCGTCCAGTAAGAGGAGTTTCGGGCGGGGCGCCAGCGCCCGCGCCAGGGCGACGCGCTGTTGTTCCCCCCCGGAGAGGGTGGTCACATTTCGTTTTTCAAAGCCGGGCAGGCCGACCAGCTCTAACATAGTATAAACTCGCCGTGCAATTTGATCCATCTCCCAGCCGGACATGCGCAAACCAAAAGCTACATTATCGAAAACGTTCATGTGTGGGAAGAGCATATAATCCTGGAACATAAACCCGAATCCCCGCCTGTGCACCGGCACCGCCAACAAGGGGTTGCCATCCCAGATCACCTCGCCCTGATCCGGCGATTCCACCCCGGCAATGATATTCAGGATCGTGGACTTTCCGCTGCCGCTCGGCCCCAATAAAGCCACAATTTCCCCGCGGGACACGCGAAAGCTCACCGCTTCCAGCGCTTTTTTGCCGTTAAAGCTCTTATGGACCTCGCGGATTTCCAGACCGGACATTTCGCTCCTTAAAACTCGCTGACTTCGCCCACGCGCAGCCGTTCAATCGCCAGCATCCCGATCACGCACACCAGCATCAGGATGGTACTCAGGGCGAGCGCCTGCCCGTAGTTTATCCCACCCGGGCGACCCAGGAAACGGTAAATTGCCACCGGCACTGTCGGATACTCCGGGCGAGAGAGCATCGCCGTGGCGCCAAATTCTCCCAGTGAGATGGTAAAAGCAAAGGTCGCCGCTACGAGAAAGGCGCGCCCGATTAATGGCAGGTCTACATATCGAATGACCTGACCCGGGGAAGCCCCCAGAATGGCGGCGGGTTGGCGCAGGCGTGGCTGGACGCTGCGGATGGCAGGCGTCAGGCTGCGCACCACGAAGGGAAAAGCCACCAGGGTATGCGCCAGGGGAATCAGCAGCGGTGAAGCGCGTAAATCCAGCGGGGGCTGATCGAGGGCAATCACGAATCCCAGTCCCAGGGTGACCGCCGAAGTCCCGATCGGCAGCATCAGGATCGGATCCATGCTCCGGTTAAGCCAGCGCGCCAGTGGATTCTTCACTCGCTCCCCACGCGCCAGCGCCCAGGCAGCGGGAATACCCAGGAGTAGGGCGAGAACTACCGTTGCAAACGCATAGCCCAGGGAAATCGATACCGAGGTTAATGGGGAAACATAAAACAAAGACTGGCGCGGGTTTTCTCCCAGGGCGCGGTAAAAATCCAGGGTAAACCCGCCCGATTCCAGGGCAGCCTGGCCGCGATCCGGCTCCAGGCGGGTGAAAGACCGCGCTGCCAGACCTGCCAGCGGCAACACCAGGAAAAGACTCAATAAGCCTGCCAGAAATCCGGCTGCCAGTCGCTCGCGCCAGGTGCGCAGGCGTTTGCGCGGCAGGACATCGGGGTACAACGTCAGGGCGCGGGTAACTTTTTCCGATAAGCGCGTATAAACCAGCATCAAACCCAGCGTACATAATAATTGCACGATGGATAAGGCCGCCGCCAGGGGTAAGTTGAATAACCCGGTGGTCTGATTATAAATTTCCACCTCCAGCGTGGCGTAGCGCGGACCGCCCAGCACCAGGATCACCCCAAACGAGGTGAAATCGAAAATGAACACCAGTAAAGCAGCCGCGAGGATAGCCGGAGCCAGCAATGGCAGGGTAACTTTACGAAAAACCTGCCAGGGAGTGGCTCCCAGCGCTCGCGCAGCCAGAGCCAGGCGCGGGTCGAGCCGCGCCCAAAAATCGCCCACCAGGCGCAGAACAATGGTGGTGTTATAAAAAACATGCGCCACCAGGATGGCTGCCAGGGTGTTTACAAAGGTCAGGGGTGGAGAAGATAGATCGAAGAGCGCCATAAGGCCCAGGTTGAGCCACCCACGCGGCCCCAACAGGGCGTTAAACGCCGCCGCTACCACCAGGGTGGGCAGCACAAACGGCACCGCGGTTAAGGCGCGAAATAAGCCTTTTCCCGGGAAATCATAACGCGCCAGCAGGTATGCACCCGGCAAGCCGGCGAGCAGGGTGAGCAGGGTGGAGAGAATGGCCTGCCAGAAGGTAAACCCGATCACCCTCAGGATGGATGAGCTAAACAAAACCTCCCAGGGGAAAAATCCTTCGGCGCGGGAAAGGCTGACCTGCAGGATACTGATCAGGGGGTAAAAATAAAACAGCCCCAGGAATACAACCGGCGGCAGCCAGAGTAACCAGACCAGCCCGCCACGCCGGAGCGCAGGGGTTGGCCTTGCCTCCTGACCTGCCGCCGGCGAGCCAATCACCGCAGCACCGTCTCCGTCCACTCCTGGATCCAGCGCTCACGATTTTCATTGATCAACCCCAGGTCCAACTGGGCAGGCTGGTCGGGGATCGCCAGGAATTTTTCGAAGGTTTCATCCAGCCGGGCGTTCTCGTTGACCGGGAAAACAAACATTTTCAAGGGCATGTCTTCCTGGAAAGTGGTGGACAACATAAAATCCACCCATTTCTGGGCAAGCTCTACATTCTGGGCGCCGCGCAAAATGCCCACAAACTCGATCTGGCGGAAACAGGTACCCTCGGCCACGATTGCTCCGGTGGGCGGCGCATCGATGGGTTCTTCCGCGAAGATCACCTCCGCGGGTGGGCTGGAGCCATAGGAGACAACCAGTGGATAAGCGCCTCCCCAGCGGGTGAACTCGGTGTAGTAGGCGGTTTCCCAATCACTGACCACTTTGACTTCGTTGGCTGCCAGGTCTGCCCAATAATCCAGGTATCCCGGATCGCCAAAATTGGCGATGGTCGCCAGCAGGAACGCCAGCCCGGGTGATGAGGTAGCCGGATTTTGTACCACCAGTAAACCGCGGTATGCGGGTAAGGTCAGATCTTCGAGCGAGGCCGGAAGCTCCAGGTTGTTTTCGGTGAAATATTGAATGTCATAATTCAGACAGACATCGCCGTAATCTACCGGTAACGCCCGGAATTGAGGGTCGAGCTCAAATTGGTCGGGGATTTCCGCCAACATGGGCGATTCATACGGCTGGAAGATATCTTCCGCCAGCGCCCTACCCAAAAAGGTGTTATCCACCCCGTAAAAAACATCCGCGGGCGGGTTGTCTTTGGCCAGGATCAGGCGGTTCAGGGCGCTCCCGGTGTCGCCTCCGGCCAAAAATTGAACCTCCACGTTGTTTGCATTCTGGAATTCATTCACCACTTCCTCGGATACGTCAAAGGAATCGTGGGTAAACACCCGGATAACCGGGGTGGCGCCGGTGCCGGCATCGCCCTCCTCCGGAGTGACAACCCCGGTGGGCGTGGCTGCCGGGGCACAGGCAGTTAGCAGGAACAGAAATGTAACCAGCAGGAAAGAGATTTTAGAATACATACTACACCTCTCGTTTTCTTTCCAGGGGAACCAAAACACAGAGCAATAACCCGGAATCCAGGGTGATACGGGCAGTTTCCCCCAGCAAAACGTTGCTGATCCCCCGCGTATAACCGAATTCCAGGGTTTCCTCACCCAGAGAATACTTCAACCCATCGGTTTTCACTCCATGGGCGTTGCCCCGCAGCGGGAGTAAAGAAACCGTATCGCCGGGGGAGCCGGTCAGCACACAGGACGCTCCGGGTTGCACCAGCATCACCTGCTGACCGTCTGCCAGCATGCGTACCCTCAAGCGCCTGAATTCCGGATGGGCGATCAAGAGAACATTCGCCAGGCTCATATCCCAACGTTCTCCCAGAGCGCCAAGGACGATCACCTCGTCGGCTTTCTGTCGTTTGGCGGCGCGTAATGCCAGCTCCAGATCGGTTTCATCTTTATCCACCGGGTGGCGTTCCACACGGGCGCCCTGGCTGATCAGGTTTTCAAGCTCATCCGCGGACAGCGAATCGAAATCTCCGATCACGAGTTGGGGAACCAGACCCAGTTCCAGGCAATAGCGCGCCCCTCCGTCCGCGGCGATCAGAAAATCCGCAGGCGTGGTGCGGATCGTTTCTCGATCCCCGCCAGTCAAAACTCCGTTCGCCAAAATTATGCTTAACAAAACAAACATCCTCCTCCCGGAAAACCCGGTGGAGGATGGGGGGATAAACAATGTGAACTTCCTCCGCCGGCATTACCCGGATCAGGTTCGCGGGTCGAGAACAGCATGGTTCTCCTCTCAGCCCGGCTAAACCGAGCTCCCCGTGTTTTTTTCAACGATATAAAGTATATGAAGTGAGGCGGGATTTGTCAAGCCAGGTAAATCCCGCACAGAGCCATACTCCGGTTTACCGGCGCTACTTAATCAAAAGCCCGGTCACCCAGAGAATTAACATCCCCAGCATAACGCCCGAGAATACGGTGATCGGCATCTGTTCACGGGTTGTCTCTTTTTGGATCATTTGGGCAATTTCGAAGGCAACCTCCAGAATGGCGCCGGTGCCAATCGCCAGGAAAAGCACAGCCAGCGTGGGTGAGGGGCTGAAAGCTCCAATCCAGGCGCCGACAATCGCCGGCGCACCGCCCACCAGGCCGAGCAAGGCAAATTGCTTCAGCCCGGGCCGGTCGCGGAGTACCGGGGCAATGATGCCCAGGCCTTCGGTGATATTCTGCAGGATAAAGCCCACAACCAGGAATGCGCCCAGGGCGATCTCGCCTACATTATAGGCTGCCCCAATCGCCAACCCTTCGCCCAGGTTATGTAAACCGATGCCGATGGCGATCATAAAAGCCAGGTTCAGCCGTAATTCAGCTTCGCCGCGCCCGATGGTCGACTGCCGGCGGGTGATGAAATATAATAACAGAAACGTCCCTACTGAACCCACTCCAACCAGGCCGATTCCCTGAAACGGTCCGGGCACAGCCTGCGATTGTTCAATGGCCTCTACCAGGGTATCGATTCCCAGGAAAACCAGCAACCCTGCAGTGATGCCCAACAAAAAGACCAGGCTACGCTTGCCAAGCTGGCGTAGAGCGGGGAACCAAAAGAAACCCAGATACACCGGGATCACGCCCACGTACAGACCGATCAGGGTGAAACCCAAAAAGGTGCGCGCCGTGGGTTCGGGGGTTACAAACGCGACCGGGATTTCGACATCAAAAGCGATTGCATTCGAGGAAAACAAGCGTATGCTGTAGGCTTCTGCATACGACCACGGATATTCCAGGTTCACCCGGGCTTCCTGCAACCGTGGAATCGTCGGGGCGGGCGATACACTGAAAGGCCAGATGGCGTCATTGATGACTACCTGGGCGATGGTTAATTCTTCCGGCCCGGAATTCCGTACGTAAACTTCGATATGCCCGGGCTCCAGCCTGACTCGCTCAACGGTGAGGGCTTCCACAGGAGCGGGGGACGCCAGATCCAGCCCGCCGCCGGTGCGCAAAAACAAGAAGATCACTGCGCCTAACAGCAGGAGCGGCAGGAGCAGGAGAATAATCGTAGTCGGGGAAACCCCGCCTTCTTTGGCAACAGGATAAGATCGCTCAGCCATCGTATTTCATCCTTCTGGCAGAACTTCGAAATTTCCGGCCCATCCCAGCTCGGCAAATTCGGTATTATGAGCGTGAAACATATACAGCCCGGGGAATTTATAGGTGAATTCCAGAATCCCGCGTTGCGCCTGGGTTTGCATGATGGTATCCGTAAACTCGCCGGGCGTCAGGCTTGTGCCGGTCGGGTAATAATGAAAAAAGTTGGCGTGCAAGTGTAAGGAATTGATCAGGTCGAATTCGAGGATATTGACCAGATAAACCCGCACCAGTTCGCCCACCCGGATCTGAATTGGATGCTGCTGGTAATGAAAAGGAATGCCGTTGACAGCATAAAAATCATTTTCGTTATCGAAATCCACATCAATACCGTGCATCACCATAACCAATTCTCGATCCGCCGGCGGCCGCCCACCCTGGGGATCGATGATAAATGCGCCATACAGTCCCTTGGCAATGTGGCGAGCCAGGGGAAAGGCATGGCAATGATAGAGATGCAGGCCAAAAGGCTCAGCATCAAATTCATAGGTAAATGACTCTCCCGGACCGATCAAACCCGGCGTTCCGGGTACGCCGTCCATTTCAGCGGGGTGGATCCCGTGGAAATGCATCGAGTGGGCGTGGTCACTGCCATTGCGAAAATGAATGCGGATGCGATCACCCTCGGTACAGCGTATTGTAGGCCCCGGCATACGCCCGTTATAAGTCCAGGCAGGGAATTTAATCCCCGGCACCACTTCGATCTCTTTATTTATGGCAAAAATGTCATATTCACGCAAGGTCTGTCCAGTGGGCAGCGTCGACACCCGTCCATAATCGAAATCGGTCAACAGGTCGGTGGGGTTAAAGCCGTTCGCTTCATGGTCTACTTCGCCCACCGTTCCGGGCATGGGCATTTCTTCGTGGAGCAACCCGCCAGCAGGTTGGGCTGCACGGGGTTGCAGAAGTTTTCCGGAAACGGATTCCAACCCCACCGCACCAGCCACGCCAAACAGGGTTAATCCACCCACTTTGAAGAAGTCACGCCGGGAAATCAGATTACGCATGGGTAAACCTCCTGAGGAATCAAATAAAATCTAAGCTAATTCAAAATTTTAGCATACCTAAATTTATTATTAGTAATTATATCTGATTTATCAAGATTTTCCAGGAGGAAAAATAACTGGCAAATCGCCGAAAGTTACTCTAAAGATAAAGGAAATATGTTGGCGATTTGCTATAGGGATTGGCTGGTTTATCCGTTTATAAAATCTAATTATTTTTAGCCAATCCCCTGGCTCAGGCGGAGGGGTTTTCATCCACCCAAACCTAATCCCCTTTGCACGCCAGGCACACCCCGCGATCAGCTGCTTTTTTCCAGGATCTCCTGCACCCGCGCCACGAGCTGATCCGGCGCGAAGGGCTTCAAAATATAATCCAGGGCACCCATCTGCAAGCCGGTTTTTACTTCCCCCTCCTGTCCTTTGGCAGACAGGAATACCACCGGTATCTGGCTGGTGTTTACATCGTTTTTAATCCGCTGGCAGGCTTCATAACCGGTCATGCGGGGCATACGCACATCCATGAGGATCAAATCCGGAGGGTTTTCTTTCATCGCCAGGGCTGCATCGTAAACTTCCTGACCGTTCGCCGTGGAAATCACCTCGTGTCCGGCAAACTGTAAGGTAAAGCTGATCAAATCCCGGATATCCTGTTCATCTTCTGCAATCAAAATCTTAGCCATGTTCCCTCGCTTGGTTTTACCACGGGTTTACCTGTTTTCCAGACTCAAAGCCCTGGCTTCTGCATCGATCAAATCGGTTTCATAAACCGGCAGGGTAAACGAAAAAGTGCTCCCCTCGCCCGCCACTCCCTGGCTTTCCAACCAGATGCGCCCGCCATGCATTTCCACCAGCGTTTTGACCACCGCCAGACCCAACCCAGTGCCGGGTGTTTCGAGCACCAGGGGATCTTCTCCGCGGTAAAAGCGCCGAAAAACCTGCTCCTGTTCACTCAAAGGAATACCGATACCATTATCCTGGATATCCACCTGTATTTCACCGGCACTTTGTCCCAGGCGAATTTCGATTTTGCCATCCTCATTCGTGTAATGGTAGGCATTATCCACCAGGTTATCGATAATCTGACGTAACCGCTCGTGGTCTGCTTTTGCTCTGGGCAGGTTGGGGTTCGCCTTCACGGTGATAATCAAGGCGCGGTTTTCCCGCCGGCTGCGCCGGCGAAATTCTTCAGTCACCTCTTCAACCAGCGCCCGCAGGTCGATGGCTTTCAGGTTAAGGTTGACCCTTCCGGCTTCCAGGCGCGAAACCTCCAACAGGTCATTGACCAGCACGACCAGCCGCTCGGTATTGCTCTTGACCACCGTGAGAAACGAACGCTGCTGGTCGGTTAATTCCCCCGTGGCGCCCATCAGGATCAAATCCACATAACCCTTGATCGAAGTCATCGGCGTGCGCAATTCATGACTGACATTGGCGACAAACTCCGACTTCAGGCGATCCACTTCTACCTCGTGGGTTATATCCCGAAAAATGGACACCGTGCCCAGGAATTCCTTGCGCATACGAACCGGTGAGAGACGTACCGCAACCACGCGGCCATCTTCCAGGATGAGCTTCTCGGCGTATACCTCGCCGGGAGAGAACTGATCCGGTTGGTTTGACCAGGCAGAGATGGTTTGCATCCAGGCGCGCGCCGCACGCCCAAATAAACCGGTGAAACTCTCCAGAGATTGTGATACCACGTGCTCGCGTTCCAGATTCAGGATACGCTCCGCGGAAGCATTAAACAGGGTGATTTTCCCATTTTGGTCGGTGACCAAAACACCATCGGCTACAGCCTCCAGGATGGCCTGTGAACGGCTGGTTTCCACATGCTGGGTGCGCAACATATCTCCCAGTCGCTCTGCCTGATCGCGAATCAGGCCGAACAGGCGGGCATTATTGATCGTAACCGCGATCTGCCGGGCAGTGGCCTGCACCATCTCAAGGTCGGGTAAGGAGAATTGACCGGTCAGGCGGTGAAA
>JAGUYX010000087.1 GCA_020061145.1 Anaerolineales bacterium
GTTTTAATTTTCCTTGCTGCGCTCGTCCTGCTCCTGACTTAAACTCTTTGTTCCGCTAAATTTGCCACTCCCGGCCATTCCTCGATGGGGGTTGTGGATTTAACAATACGGACTCCCTGATCCGCAAAATGCTGATAACTGGCGTTTGCCTGATTTGTGTAATCAATTACGCCCGGGACCACAACCGGAGACGAACAATCGTCCAGCAGGTATATTTTATGCGCCAGGCGCGGGTCGGTTTCCTGAATCTGGGCGAGCAAATCTTCCATCGTCCAGGCGACGCAATGGCTTTTTGCCTGGCCCGCAACCACCAATATATCCAGGGTTTGTAGCCATGCCAGAATCTCACGATTTTTCTCTGCCAGCAGGTTACCTTGCGCATCCACACTAACCTCGGGGCCGATTGCCGAGTAAGCCTCAGTCCAGGGCTGGTTCCCCTTAATGACAAAGTTTATCTGCGCATAACGGGCAATGGAGTGGAAGAACAAGGCTTCTTCTACCGCAGACACCAAACTATGACCGATGCCGCCGAGCATGGCATGGTAGGGCCAGACCGTCAGGCTGTATTTGCTGATTTTGTCCAGCTGGTGGGTGTAATACGCCAGGTATTCCTGAGCTTCAGCCTGGCTTTTTCCCAGGCTGGTGGCGACTGCAGGGTTCACTTTCCATACTCCCTGGCGTACATCCTCAGCGGTGATCAGGGTATAGGGTTGTGGGTGTTCACCATCTTGATTGATGAAGAAAGCCGGGTGAAAGATCTGTAAACTGCGATGGGTATCCAGGGTGGCGGATATCCCGGTTATCCGACCCAGGTTACGGTAGATAAAATCGCACAACCGCTGGTTATCTTCCACTGCCCCCTTGCCCGAGCGTCCTCCAACAAATAACTCGAAATCCGGCAGACAGAAGGTATTCTGGACATCCACCAGCAGTAGACCAATCCTGAATTTATCATCGGCAGCCGGCTGAAGGTGATATTTTTCCGCCCACTGCCGCGCTTCCTGGGCGCGCTGATCATAAGGTACTCTCCAGAATTTGCTTACGTTCTCTGGAGTATAAAACGATGGGATAGGAAGTTGGTTATTCATAACGTACTCCGATTCTCCCGAGGTCGAGGTTTTAACTCCTGCCTTTTCTCGGCTCGGGCATGACCATTTTTATGGCCGGGGCAAAGTTCGTCAGCCGCTCATTTATCCAACTGGCCAGTGTGTTCACCCAGACTGGCGAGTCATTAAGACAGGGAATCAGCTGAAACTTCTCACCACCGGCCTGCAGGAATTGTTGTTTGCCGCGTTCGCCAATTTCCTCCAGGGTTTCGAGACAATCCGCAGTGAAAGAGGGACAGATCACCAGTAGTTTACGTACGCCGCTGAGCGCCAGTCGCCTGATTTCTTCTTCTGTGGACGGTTGTAACCAGGCGTCCCTGCCCAGCCGGGATTGAAAAGCCACAGAGACTTTCTCTTCCGAAATCCCGGCCCGGTGAGTGAATAGCTCGGCGGTCCGCAACACCTGGTGGCGATAACAGGAAACATGCGCCGGGGAAGCGACTGAACAACAATCAGGCGTTTGCAGGCAGTGTCTGCCAGTGGGGTCGGTTTTGCGCAGGTGGCGAACCGGGATGCCATGATAACTAAACAGGAGATGATCGTACTCGGTATCCAGGTAGGGACGCGCTGTATCGACCAGGGCTTCGATGTATGTGGGAGAATCGTAAAATGGAGGGAGAAACTCCAGTCTCATTTCTGGGAAAAACTGAGCGGTTACCCGGCGGGTTTCCTCGATTACTGTTTCAAAGGTTGACATGGCAAAATGGGGATAGAGGGGTATCACCAGAATTTGTTTTATCTGATGTTTTACCAGCTCCGCGATCCCCGCACGAATGGATGGGTTACCATACCGCATCGCCAAAACTACCGGCACCTGTACCTGCTTTTGCAGCGCAGCGCTTAAGGATTGGCTGATCACGATCAATGGCGAGCCTTCTTTCCACCAGATCGATTGATATGCTGCCGCAGATCGAGCAGGTCGGGAAGGCAGGATAAAAGCGCTGACAATAAACCTTCGGACCAGATAAGGGTAATCCAATACCCGCTCATCCATCAGAAATTCATTCAGATAACGCCGGACATCGGCTTTCTGTGGGGTGGCGGGTGAACCCAGGTTGACCAGTAAAACACCGGACAGCAAAGCATTTTCGAGCATATTCAGGATTTCCGGCGTCCCGTTTTCCGTCTGGGTGTGTCGAGCTTACCGACGAAGGGCGGCGCTTCTATGGCGATGATTCTGCACAGGCGGGTGTCGATCACCCGGCTCTGGATTCGTTCATCCATGTTCTCGACTTTTTCGGTGGTGGTAATGACCGTAGGCAGTTCGCCGTTATAACGATAGTTAAAGATCTGGTAAAGCTTTTCCCGGACCCAGGGTGTCATGTTCTGACTGTCTAGCGAATCCATGATCAGCAAAGAAGCAGTTTTTACCTCTTCGAACAGTTTGTCGTATTTCACCGTGCTGTTGGGGTTAAATGTCGAACGAAGATGATCCAACAAGTCCGGTACGAAAATGAAGACCGGGCGATACCCCAGTCCTAACTGGTAATTGGCAATTGCTGCCGCCAGGTGTGTCTTCCCCGTGCCATAAGTTCCGATAAACAACATCCAGCCTTTTGGATTGGCCGCAAATTCCCTGGCAGCCGTGTAGGCGTGTTCGAGGTTCCCCAGTTCTTGTGGAGTTAAATTTTCTGTTTTCCGGTCGCTAAAAGTTCCAAAGGTTTTTTCTCCCAGGGTCAGCAAAGATGATAATTCTGCCTGTCCACTATCATCCGTCGGATTGCGATAATCTGGAGCCAGGATTTGCATGCGGGTAACCAGATCAGGGTCACGCAATCTGGAGCGAATACGACCTTCGATCTCACTTAATCCCAGGTTGGTGGTGATCACAGTGGGTAAACGGTTTATATAGCGGAAATTCAGAATCTGGAAGAGTTTTTCCTGTGCCCAATTAGTGGCATTCTGGGTGCCAAAATCATCCAGGATGAGCAGTTTTATCCGCCGAATTTCTTCAAAGCGCTCCTCGAAGGATGAGTCCGGATCATTGTAGGAAAAGCGTAGGGCATCCAGCATATCCGGAACGGTGATAAACAGGGTGGGGACACCCAGGTTAACGACGAAATTGGCGATGGCTGCCGCGAGGTGAGTTTTCCCGCAGCCATAGGCTCCTTGAAGAAGCAACCATCCATTGAGATTTTCTGCAAAATGACGGGCATGATTGTAGGCGCGTTCCAAAGAATCCGCCTGCACCGGCGCAATACCGATCCGCCCACGCGGGTCGAAATTCTCAAACACCATATGGGTAAGCTCGCTGAGGTTGCTCATCTCGAACAGGCGCGCGCTGGCCGCGCGGGCGACCTGGGATTGCCGGCAGGAACACAGGGTTAATTTCCCAAATTCAGGATGGGAGACCGGTAAATCGCGCCGCAAATACCCGATCCCTCCACAATACGGGCAATTGGGATCGCCGATCAGGCCGCCAGTAAATTCAGGTTCAGTGCTCGATGATGTCTGAAAATTTTCCGTCGGTGTATTTTCTTTCGCCCTTTTGAGCACTTCTTCGATCTCTTCGCTCATCCCGACCTTCTTCCTGCCAGCGATTTAAAATTGCATTGATGTATTTTAAATTCCGTTTATTCATTTCTATCGCGATACGGAAAGCCTCTTCAATCCATTCTGCGGTATAAGTGTCTTCCATGTCGCGCAGGCTGTCAGCAATCAGAGGTGTTAACGGACCGATATTTTGTTCATATAGGGTGTAGATATTGGGTCGTACCTGCGTACCGCCCACATGGATTTCATTTTTATCAAACGCAGTCCATAAACCTTTTTGAATAGCTTCGTATGCTGTTCTGCCTTTAGGAGTATTCAACAGGATTATCCAGTCATCGGTATTTTTGGCGATCAGCAACACACCTCGATTTGCCGCCTGTTGAAGGATTTTTTCCACCTGTTGTCGCATGTCCTCGTTGTTTTCCAGGCATGTCTGCACCAGGGGATCCTCCAGCAATTCCTGCAGGGTCAGGTAAGGGAAAGTCATCTCCATTTGACCCATCCGCCAGATACAGACCAACGTCAGCTTTAGTTCGATCAGGCTATCCACACCCGGCAAAACATGCTGAATGAATTCGTCGGGTAAAGAAATGGATACCGGATCGATGCTAAAGCCAGAGAATTCTTTCTGTCCGGACATCTATCGCACCTTAACCAAGGGCTGCCAGATCCACCCGGCGGGTCGCTGCGTTCTCGAATTTCGCCAGGGTTTTCCGAAATACCAGCTCGACGCTACCCACCGGACCATTACGGTGTTTGGCAACAATTATCTCGGCCAGGTTTTGTTTGACTGTGTCTTTTTCGTATTGATCCGGGCGATAGATAAACATCACAATATCGGCATCCTGCTCCAGGCTTCCCGATTCCCTCAGATCGGAGAGTACCGGACGTTTATCCGAGCGCTGCTCCACCGCGCGCGACAACTGGGCGGCCGCCAGCACGGGGACATTCAATTCACGCGCCAGGACTTTCATATTGCGGGTGATATAGGACACTTCCTGAACGCGATTTTCCGAGCGGGTATCGCCGCCCATCAATTGCAGGTAATCCACAATCACCAGGTCCAGACCATGCTCCATGTGTAACCGGCGGCATTTGGTGCGTAACTGTAAGGGTGTGATGGCAGGTGTATCATCCAGGAAGATACGCGTATTTCCCAGATTTTCGATTGCCTGGGTAAAGAGAGGCCATTCGTCTTCCTGAAGTTTCCCGTTGCGCAGCCGTTGCATATCGATGCCTGTTTCCTGGGCGATAATACGCTGGACAAGCTGCTCGTTGGACATTTCCAGCGAGAAGATGGCTACCTTTTTCTTGTAAAGCATGGCCGCGTTTTTGGCGACAGTCAGCATAAAACCGGTTTTCCCCTGCCCGGGGCGGCCGGCGACAATTAACAGATCAGAGGGTTGTAAACCCCCAAGGAGCTTATCCAGGTCGATGAAGCCGGTGGGTACACCGAAGAAATCTTCACTGCGCCCGGCCAGCTGCCCGATGCGATCATAGTATTCGCCAAGCGCCTGGCGGATTGACTGCAAATCGCGTGTCAACCGTCGCTCGCTGACGCCAAATACCGCTTTTTCGGCGTCATCCATCACCGTCTCGATACCCAATTCTTCGTGGTATGCCAGTTTGGCGATCTGATTGGCTGCTTCGATCATCTTA
>JAGUYX010000097.1 GCA_020061145.1 Anaerolineales bacterium
AAAACCGGTTTTTCTGAAAGATCTGCATCAGGTTCTATCCAATGGTACGATCACCTCGATTCATGATGCAGGCCTGAAGCCGGTGGAGCTGGAGAAAATTGTGGGCAGCGAAGGGCGCACGCAAGATTTCGATCGCTGGTTCCGACCGAAACACCGCCGGATACAGCAACGCTGGATGCGCATTGCTCTGGCGCGTTTACGCGGCGATTACCTGCCTCCTGTGGAACTGGTCAAAGTGGATCACGAGTACTTCGTGCGTGATGGTAACCATCGGGTGTCAGTTGCCCGGGCATTGGGAGAGGCATATATCGATGCCCATGTCGTGGAGATGCAATTAACCAACCGGGTAAATGAAGAATCCCGGCTGGCAGGAGCAGCGGGACTTGGAGATTGCCTCCCGGCCTGAGATAGACTGTCTGCAAGCGTAATCCCTAAAGCCTTATCTGCGAACCAGGTAAGGCTTTTAATTTTCGGGTAAAATGCGTCCAGTTTCATCTGTTTAGCGTAAGTAAAACTGGAGGTGGTGGTGACCGGTAATCTCCGCATACTTATCCGTGGAATGTTGATCTTGTGGTTTACAGGGCTCCTGGCTGGATGTGGGCTGGCTTTTTCCGGGAATCCACCGGCTCCTGCCGAACGCTTACCCGCGCAGGAAATCACCAACCTGCCAGATAACATTCCTGCCACACCAACCCCCTCTCCGCAGCCTGCCGCCACCGTTTTACCGTCCTCTACCGCGACAATCACACCAACGCCCACGCCCACGCAACACCCGATGTTTATCGAGGCCATGCGCCAGACGCCCTACCCGGGCAGTGAAATTGTGATTGAAGAAGAGCTTGAGCGAGGGGTGAATTACAGCCGTTTATACGCCTATTACCACTCCGAAGGACTTAAAATTTATGGCTTGCTGACCATTCCAGATGGCGACCCACCTCCGGGTGGTTGGCCGGCAATTGTGTTCAATCACGGATATATTCCTCCTGCCCAATATCGCACCACCGAGCGATATGTTGCTTACGTGGATGCATTGGCGCGCAGCGGTTATGTGGTTTTTCGCATCGATTATCGCGGTCACGATCGTTCGGAAGGCACGGCAACCGGCGCCTATGGCAACCCGGGATATACCGTGGATGTGCTCAATGCGGTGGGGGCATTAAAACAATTTGATATGGTAAATCCGGAGCGCATCGGCATGTGGGGACATTCGCTGGGTGGATTCCTCACCCTGCGTGCCATGGTTATTTCCCCGGATATCAGGGCGGGGGTGATCTGGGCCGGGGTGGTGGCGCCTTATCCGGATATGTTATCTCGCTGGCGCCGTCTGCCTGGGCCAACTCCCACGCCGCCATTCACCGGTTCGCGCTCGTGGAGGCGAGCCTGGACGGAGTTATATGGCAGTCCGGAAGAAAACCCTGAATTCTGGCAGGCAATTTCTGCGAATAGCTTTGTGCACGAAATTTCCGGTCCGGTTCAGCTACACCATGCTACCGGAGATGCCGACGTGCCCCTGGAATTTTCCCAGATTCTCTACGACCAGCTTTTAGCAGCCGGCAAAACTGCTGAGCTTTACATCTATGAAGGCGATAATCACAACATTGCCGAAAATTTCAGCGCGGCCATGCTCCACACCATCCGTTTTTTTGACCGTTATTTGAAGGATGGTGATTAATCGGAGCTTGCCTGATTTCCTTTCCAGGGTGACGAACAGCCCAGGAAAAATTCGACGAAAAGTATAGATATTTGTATAGTGAAAACGTTGTTATCCATTCACTCTGACCCCCATAGCTGATGGAATAAATTCATTTCTCTGACCCATTCTAATCAAGCGTACAAGAATGGGCAGTGCTCATGGAAGTACAGCATTGTGACCTCGTTGTTGCCTGGCATCGGACGAGGTCTTTTTGTCCTGCATTTAGATTGGAAATAGAGGTAACTTTGGCCAGATGCGGATTTTTTTGTTGTATACTGGTTTTAAGGATTACCGGTAATACTTAGCGATATTCTGCCGCCCGTGTAGCAGGAGTGTGATCATGTCCGAGGCGTTGAACTTATGGGAGATTCCCCGCGCTGAAGAAGTTTATCTGTTTTGCGGCTGGCGCCAGTGGGCAGATGCTGGTTCGGTTTCTTCGGGGTTGCCTTTATATCTTATCCAGCATACCGCCGCACGCAAGATTGGAGAGATTCGGTCGGACGGTTTTTACCTGTTTCAAATCCCCGGTACACATGATCTGGTGCGACCGGTAGTGAAATACAACGATGGATATCCCGAGTCTCTCCGCCGTCCACAAAATGAGTTTTATTACGCCCGGCTAGGCCGGCATGGTCTGGCGTTTTTTCTGGGTGATGAGCCGCACATGGACGTGGAACGTTATGTGGAAGCCATCTTGCAGGCGGCGCGCAAGTTGAATGCCCGTCGACTCATCAGCTTTGGGGGAATGTATGGAGAATTTCCTTACGATAAAGAACGCCTCGTCTCCGCGATTGTCAGCCACCCGGAATTACGCCAGGACTTGCCCAGTCTGGAGGTAGAACTCTCCAATTATCATGGCGGGGCCAGCATCGGATCGTATCTGTGTCGCAAGGCAGGTGAAAATCACCTGAAACATATCGGTTTTTATGCCGTTGTACCCAGTTACGATTTCTCCAGCATGATCAAAACCGAAAGCGTCATCCGCATCGAAAATGATTTCACCGCCTGGTTGAACGTCATGCGCCGGGTCAATTTCATGCTAAAAATCGAGCTCGATCTGAATGACCTGGAACAGCGCAGCACCCGCCTGATGGAAGTGATGGATAACAAGATCAATGAATTAGATGAAGCTTCGCCGCAACTGGGCCTGCGGGATTATCTGCGGCGCCTGTCTGACGATTTTACCGAACGACCCTTTAATCCCCTGGATGAAGTCTGGGAAGAAGAGTTCAAGCGCCTGTTCGGAAAATTGGATGGGGATGAATCGTAAAGGAGGTCTGGCACATCCGGCCAAAAATACATGCCGAAAATAACCAGACCCCCAAATAATTGATCTCAGTCCACCTCAGGCTTCAACGATGTTTACCGGCGGGTCGGGCAGACTACCGGATTGGCAAACAATTGCCGTAAACCCTGGCTATACCCAATGGGTTAGTGAATTGATACCCGAACTGCTTCGAATTCGTCGTCCGGGGTAGGTCCGGTAGGGGGAATTTCATTAAATCGGGCATTGACCACGTACAATGCATCACCAAACAAAGCCGCCGTGGTTGGAATGCGGAAATGCGGGCTGGTGAGTGTGTTGATCAGGTTTCCTGCAGTCAGGTTATCGTTCAACTCGAAAACGGAAATCTGGTTAAGGACATTCTGTACCACAAATAATGTAGAGCCCCGCAATACCAGGCCATCCCCATTTGCCACTCCTGCACCGCCCAGGTTTATCTGAGTTGCCATACCGGTATCCGGGTGTACGCGGTACAGAGTAGCTGCCCCCGTGTTGATTATGATCAGCCATTTTCCATTTGCGCTGGCTTCGATTCCATTGGCATTGAAATTTCCAGGCAGAAAAACAAAATCGCCGCCTAACGGTATGGTCTCTACCTGGCTGTTATCGGGGATTTCACCCCCTGCTCCAAGGGGCAGCTTATACATCTGCGGTTGGAATGAGTCGGTAAAATATGCTGCCTCTCGTGTAACGATTACATCATTGATAAAGCCGGAAAACGGCGCGGTGAGCTGGTATGTCGCTACATCTGCACCGGTGCTGCCATCGTAAATATAGCCCGCTCCAAAAGCCCCGCCTGCCACAAAGAGCAGGTTGCTACGCGGGTCGAAATCCTTCCCCAGGGCGGTACGATCGGGGCGAGGCGGAGCTATTTGTACGACCTCGCCGGTGCGATAATCACCCATAAATATTGCCCCACCGTTGAGGGATCCAGTATAAAACGTATGCCCGTTACCGGTGGTAATTCCTTCAGGTTGAAATCCGTTGTGCAGTGGGATGACTTCCGGGTAAACCGCGCGGCCACCGGCGACTGCCATGGGCACGCTCAACAGAACTAGAACTGCGATCGAGATCCATATTCGAGTAGACATGTTCGCTCCTTTTGTGACACTGGCTTTACAAATTTCATCCCTCTCATTGGCAACCTGCCAGCCTGAATAAGTGATGGCTGCTTTTCAGGCGGTCCCTATGTTCCCACTCGAAAACCTAATTAGACAATACTGACCAATTATATCAATATTTAATACGCTGCTGGATGAATGATGGATTGCCAGCCGGATTAGTGCCAATCAGGGCGCCTTCAGTCGCTGGAGCCGTTTCTGAGAAAGCCGCCTCGCCCGGTCTGCCAGAGCAGGCGCGCTTGTGAGCTACCTGGCAGGTCGTACACCACCACTCCGGCATGCGCCGTCTGCAAGATTAACTCAAATTCCGAGTCCAGGTCAATGTTTGCCAGGGTAGGCGCTGCCAGGCTGCCGTTCCAATCGCCGTTTCTGGCAGGCGGTAAATCCACCTCGAAAACCTCTTTACCCCGGGCGTTGACGATGTGCAATTTCCCGTTCTGATAACTCCCTTTTTGCGCCCAGGAAGTGAAAATAACTTCAGCCTGCCCGTCGTTATCCAGGTCTGCCACCACCGCTTCGGAAGCAAAACGCAGAACGCCTTCGGCAGGATCATATACTTCATAAGGCCAGTATCCATGTTGCGTTTTATCCAGCCAGTAGGCATGAAATCGCCCGTCATAAGACGGGAACAGGATTTCCGGGTAGCCATCTCCGTCCAGGTCGGCGATCGAAGGATTGGGCAGTGCAGATTCGATCACGTTGTAATCTTCGCTGATTGGCGCGGCCAACCCGTCGGGCAGAGGCAGGTTGGCCCAATTGAATCCGCTCCCAGACCAGCGACTGCGGTCGGCATTAAATATAAATGGCATCTGGTACAGGCTGGAATAAGGGCTGGTTCCACAGTTATACACATTGCCTACCACAATGATTTCCGATATGCCGTTTCCATCCAGATCGGCGATCACCGGGGCGGAGTCGGCAAAATTGGGACGATGCTCGCTGCCGCACAGGGCATAACCACGCAAATCCACTTCATGATCCACGTGCACGCCCACCTGGCTCCAGACTTTTGGGCCGTCGGGGTAAATATCGTTATACATGGCATGCGCCGGAAGCTGATCGCCGAAGCGATTCAGGGCAGTGATGTAATGGGTGTCCGTCGGGCCGATGACCTCGCTATAACCATCCCCGTCCAGGTCGCCCGCGGCGATATTCTGGTTGTACATTCCCCAACCATACCCAGCTTCTCCATCTCGCCGGGCGGGCCAGCCGGGTCGCACACTGCCATCCGCAGAAAACACATTTATCTGTTCCGTTGCCCCGCCGGAGGCGCGTCCGGTCAGGATTTCAAATGAACCGTCGTCATCCAGGTCTGCAACTGCCAGGGAGCGTACCTCGCCCGCACCAAAGGGGTTAACCGACCAGACGACTTCCCCCTGGGTATTGTAAACAGTGAGTTGGTCACCACCGCGCCCCACAATAATTTCCAGAGTTCCATTACCGGTCAGATCTGTCAGCGCAATCCCGGGCCAGACGCGCGAGTTGTTCGTTGCTCGCCATTCCAGAGATCCACTGACGCCATCCAGGGCAATCAGATCGTAACTGCCGGCCATTAGTTCGAGTTGCGGATCTGCATCCAGGTTAGCTGCTGCCGGAGAGGCATACCAGCCGGTCTGGCACCAGGAGCTGAAACAACCGCCATAAGCCCATTTCAACACCGGGGATTGCAGGCCGCGCATATTAAGGATGTATGGCAGGTGGATGAAGGTATCGGTCTCAACTGTACCGTAGCGGAACCTTACAACCGGTGAGCCCGCCGCCCGGTGAGCTGGGGTAAGCAACGCAACTCCACCCAGGAGCAGCGAGAAATACGCCAGCAGTAAACATTTTTTCGTCATTTACCCGTTTTTTCCTGTTTTCAACCCGTTGTTTTCCCTATTGTAGTAAGATCAAAGTTACACAACAACAGTACAATTGGCCTGTTTAATGTCCCTGCCCATTTAATCGGAAGGATAACTGGAAGAGGTTTACCAGGAGGAAGATATGTGGCCGGTGACCATGTTTCACGAGCTGTTTGCCTATCACCACGGTATTATTGAACGCCTGTGGGAGTCCATACGTGAGTTGCCGGAGGAGAAATTTCTCCAGGAAGTTCCCTATTCGCATGGTTCCTTACGTAATCAGATGGTGCATATGGCCGCGACAGAAAAACGCTGGTTGCTGGGTATTCACGAACATCCCGAAGCGCGCACCTTGCGCTTTCCCCCAGACGCATACCCGACGATTGACAGTGTGCACAGCCTGGTGAGCGGTGTTCATCAGGAGTTGCAGTCCTATATATCTACAATAACCGAAGGGGAACTTCAGCGAGTGCCCTCCGGGATGTATGGTCCGGTCTGGCAGGTTCTCTTGCATCTGATCAATCATGGCACCGACCACCGCGCCCAGATCTTACGCATCCTCCACGAGCTGGGCGGCAAAACTTTCGATCAGGACCTGCTTCTGTATATCTGGCGGCGGAGAAGGAATGCGTAGCCTGCTTTAATTGAGGCTTACCGGTTAGTGATTTTTTCAGCCGGCTTATCCGGCGCAGCACGACAATTTACTCAGGTCTTTTTCAAAAGCCTGGGCTGCCAGTTTGAGCCCTTCAACCTGGGTCAGATAAGGAAATAACGTGTCGGTTAGCTGTTCGATAGTCAGATGAAATTTGACTGCCAGTGTAGCGGTCTGAATGGCTTCACCGGCTTCCTCCGCCAATATGTGAGCTCCCAGCACTTCCTGTGAGTTTTTATCAGCCACCAGTTTGATCAGACCCCGAGTGTCATGATTGGCCAACGCCCTGGCGACATGTTTCATGGGCAGAGTGCTGGTAATCACTTCCCTGCCTTGCTGCTTTGCTCTGGCTTCGGTCAGACCAACGGTCGCAATTTGAGGTTCGGTAAAGATCACTCCCGGCACGCTGCTTAAATCCAGGGGTTTTCGTGTGTCGCTGAACACATTTTGCGCGGCTAATGTCCCCCCTGCCGCCGCCAAGTACACATACTCCGGATGATTGGTCACGTCACCGGTGGCATAAATAGTCGGGTTGCTGCTTTGCATATACTCATCCACCTCGATGTGGCCGTTCGCTCCCAGCCTCACCTGGACATGTTCCAGACCCATTCCCTGGGTATTGGCCTCGCGCCCCAGCGCCATCAAGATTTGCTTGCCTAGGAACCGGCGTTCTCTGCCCATCACTCGCGCCTGGACAAAACGATCGCCGTTTTCACGTCCCAGGCGTTCGATCTGCACGCCGGTTACCACCCCGATGCCTTCTTCTTCCAGGATCTCCTGGATTGCCCGGCCAATTTCAGGTTCGTGTTCCGGTACCAGGCGTGTACTGCGTTGTAAGAGGACGACTTTTACTCCCAGGCGCGCCATCATCTGGCCCATTTCCAGGGCGATTGCCCGCCCTCCC